>NZ_VFUI01000008.1:0-274566 GCF_006440535.1 Mesorhizobium sp. B2-5-13
GAGTAGGGGAGTAGGGGAGTAGGGGAAAAGTGTACACTCCGGAGACTGCAAACCTACTGCCCTACTCCCGTGACTCTACATCTTGTCGATCACCGACTGGACGCCTTCCGTCGGTGAATCGACCGAGGACCCGGCTACCATGATGGCGGCGACGATAGCCTCGGGATCGTTGACGATCAGCGGCTTCACACGCTGCGCGGTGTGAATGAAGCCCTCTGCCGCCATGTGATCAAGCAACGCCGTCATCGGGTCCCAGAATCCGTTGACATTGCCGAAGACGATCGGCTTGCGGTGATGGCCAAGTTGCGCCCAGGTCATGATCTCGACGATCTCCTCGACTGTGCCGATGCCACCAGGCAGCGCCACAAAGGCGTCGGATTTCTCGAACATCTTATGTTTGCGCTCGTGCATGTTGTCGGTGATCAACAACTCGTCGAGCCGGTCAAGCGCGGTTTCGGTTGCTTCCTTGTTGATGAGGAAGCGCGGAATGATGCCCGTCACCTTGCCGCCGGCCTTGAGTGCGCCTTCGGCGACGGCGCCCATGATGCCTTTGGTGCCGCCGCCATAGACCAGCCGCAGTCCTGCCTTGGCAATTGAGCGTCCAAGCAGGTGACCGGCCTTGGCATAGATTTCATCGCGGCCCGGAGACGAGCCGCAATAGACGCAGACGGATCGAATCGTGTTCATGCCGATGATTGGTGATTGGGTCTGAAAGCGGGGTCAAGCCCCAAGGGCTGAGAAGGCCGGGCTTTTTCTTGTCGGTCGTGGCAAAACACGCTAGACCGGCGTTAGGTGGCTAAGGGGTAGGGAAATATGGCAATCAATCCACTGAAGGCGTTCCTGTTCGCGGCGGGTGGGACCGTCGCGGCCGTGGGAACCGCCTATGTATCGGGCGCGCTCGACCCGTATCTTCATCCAACGCCGCCGGCGGAAGTCGCGGCCTTGACGCCGCCCGCGGCGCCGAAGCCGGCCACGGAAGGGCGCCTGCCGGCTCCGGCGGTGCCGGCCGCTCCGGCCACAGCATCCCAGGCGACAGCTCCGTTAGCGCCCGCAACCGATGCGGCGCCTGCGGCGCCCGCGACGGCGGGTCCGATCGCCCCGACTTTCGACGTCGTTCGCGTTGAGGGCAACGGCTCGATCGTCATTGCCGGCAACGCGGCGCCCAACTCGAAGGTCGAAATCCTCAACGGCACGATGGTGATCGGCTCGACGGTGGCTGGCCCCGATGGTGCCTTTGTCATCGTGCTCGATGATCCGCTGAAGCCCGGCGACTATACAATCGCCTTGCGTTCGACGGTCGGCACGGTCGTGACCGCCTCGACGCAGACCGCCGTGGTCTCGGTGCCCGCGAATGCGGCTGGCCAGGTGCTGGCCATGGTCGAGGAGCCAGGCAAGCCGGCCGAACTGCTGACGGTCCCGGCGCCCGAGACAAAGCCTGCGCCGGCAACCGGCGACCAGGCCGCCGCTCCGGCTGCTGAAGCACCCGCGACGGTCGCTCCAGCGACCGCCGCGCCGGCGGCGACCGCGCCAGCCGTGGTTGAAGCAAAACCGGATCCGGCGGCACCGGCCGCGCCCGCGGCAGCTGTGGCCGAACCTAAGATCGTCGTCGAGGCGGTCGAGATCGAAGGCAACAAGATCTTTGTCGCCGGTCTCGCCGATCCGGGCCGCAAGGTGCGCGCCTACGCCAACGACATTCTGCTTGGCGACGCACAGACCTCGTCGGACGGCCATTTCCTGGTCGAGGCGACGCGCGACATTCCGGTCGGCAATTATACCATTCATGTGGATGGCCTCGATGCCGATGGCGTGAAGGTGGTGGCTCGCGCCGCCGTGCCCTTCGAGCGCGAGCCGGGCGAGGCGGTCGCCGCTGTTGCCCCCGCCGAGACCAAGCCCGCTGCACCTGCTGCGGAAGCACCAGCCGCTCCGGCGCCTGCTGTTGCCGCCGCTGCTCCAGCGGAGACCGCACCGGCCACCGAGGCTCCGGCCGTCGTCGCAGCAGCCACGCCGCCAAGCGAAGTGCCCGAAATCGTATGGCCCAAGCTCGAACATGCCGATGGCGCCGTCATCATCCGTCGCAACGATACACTGTGGCGGATTTCACGGAGGGTCTATGGTCACGGCACGCGCTACTCCACCATATACCTCGCCAACCAGGACCAGATCAGGAATCCGAACCGCATCTGGCCGGGGCAGGTGTTCAAAGTCCCGGAAAAGTCGAAGGAAGGCGAAGCCGCCGATTTCAAGGCGATGGGTGAACAGGCGACCACCGCGACGAAGACGGAGTAGGGAGACCGGCAATTCGGGCGATCTACCCATCGGCCTAGCTTGCCCTGTCATCGGTCATCGTCTATCGCCGATGAACGATGACAGAGTGCTTCCCCATACCAGACCACGCCGTCTCGGCACCGTCCGGCCGCATGCCGGACAGTCGCGCTGTCGCGGCGCGGTTCGCAGCACTTTCGCATCCGGCCCGGATCGAGATACTGAAGCATCTGTCCGCCAGCAATTCCTGCTGCTGCCGTGAGGTCGTCGATCATTTCGATCTGGCGCAGTCGACCATCTCACAGCATCTGAAAATCTTGGTCGAGGCCGGCCTGGTCCGGTTCGAGCCCGACCGTCAGCGATCGCGCTATGCGGTCGATCGCGCGGCACTTGCCGACGTATCGGCATCGCTGGGCGCACTCATCAATTCCTGCTGCTCCGGCCGCTGACCCTCTCACCCAAAAGGCAAGAAAAGTGGCCGAAAAAACCGTCTCCGCCGACACCTCGACACTCGCGACATTGCGCAATCTCTGGCCCTATATGTGGCCGGCCGACCGCGCCGACCTCAGGGCACGGGTGACCTGGGCGACGCTGCTGCTGGTCGTGGCCAAGGTGACGCTGGTCGCCGGTCCCTATTTCTTCAAATGGGCAACCGATGCGCTGGCGGGCGGCTTCAAAACACCCCCGCCGCTGCCGTCGTTCATGCTCGCCCCGGTGATGCTGGTCGTTGCCTATAATGTGCTGAGGCTCGTCCAACTCGGCTTCAACCAACTGCGCGATGCGCTGTTTGCCCGTGTCGGCCAGCATGCGGTGCGTCAGCTTGCCTTCCGCACCTTCGTGCACATGCATCAGCTGTCGCTGCGCTTCCACCTGGAGCGCCGCACCGGCGGCCTGTCGCGCATCATCGAGCGCGGCACCAAGGGCATTGAGACGATCGTGCGCTTCATCATGCTCAACACGGCGCCGACGATCCTCGAATTCGCGCTGACCGCCGGCATATTCGGCTTCACCTATGGCTGGAAATATGTGGCCGTCGTGGCGATCACCGTCTGCGTCTACGTTTGGTTCACCGTCAAGGCGAGCGACTGGCGCATCTCGATCCGCCGCGACATGAACGACAGCGACACCGACGCCAACACCAAGGCGATCGACTCGCTGCTCAATTTCGAGACGGTCAAGTATTTCACCAATGAGCGCATGGAGGCCGAGCGCTTCGACCGCTCGATGGCGCGTTACGAGATCGCCGCCACCAGGACCTGGACCTCGCTCGGCTGGCTGAACTTTGGCCAGGGCTTCATCTTCGGCGTCGGCACGGTCGTCGTCATGTGCATGTCGGCGCTGGAGGTGCAGGCCGGTACCCAGAGCGTCGGCGATTTCGTTTTCATCAATGCCATGCTGGTGCAGCTTTCGGTGCCGCTCAACTTCATCGGCTTCATCTACCGCGAAATCCGGCAAGGGTTGACCGACATCGAGCACATGTTCGACCTGCTCGACGTTCCGCAGGAGATCGTCGACAAGCCCAACGCCAAGCCGCTGGCCGTCAGCGCCGGCAAGGTCGAGTTCCGCGACGTCCACTTTTCCTATGATCCGAACCGCAAGATCCTGAAAGGCGTCTCCTTCGAAGTGCCGGCCGGCAAGACGGTTGCCATTGTCGGGCCGTCGGGCGCGGGCAAGTCGACCATTTCGCGGCTGCTGTTCCGCTTCTATGACGTACAGGGTGGCCAGGTGTTGATCGACGGCCAGGATATCAAGGACGTGACGCAGGACAGCCTGCGCGCGGTGCTCGGCATGGTGCCGCAGGACACGGTGCTGTTCAACGACACCATCGCCTATAACATCCGTTATGGCCGTGTCAGCGCCAGTGAGGAGGAGGTGCGCAAGGCCGCCGAACTCGCCCAGATCGGACCGTTCATCGAGAAGCTGCCCGACGGCTACAAGTCGATGGTCGGCGAGCGCGGGCTGAAGCTTTCCGGTGGCGAGAAGCAACGCGTGGCGATCGCCCGCACCATCCTGAAGGCCCCGCCGATCCTGATGCTCGACGAAGCCACTTCGGCGCTCGACAGCCACACCGAGCAGGAGATCCAGGCCGCGCTCGACCTGGTCAGCAAGGGCCGCACCACCATCGTCATAGCCCACCGCCTGTCGACGGTGATTTCGGCCGACGAGATCATCGTGCTCAAGGATGGGCAGATCGCCGAGCGCGGCACCCATGTCGAGCTGATGCGAAAGCACGGCCTCTACGCCTCGATGTGGGACCGCCAGCGCGAGGCGACCGAAGCCGAGGAGCGGCTGCGCATTGCCCGCGAAAGCGACGAACTGGGTGTCGTCGTGCGCAGGCGCACGTCGGAGATGTCGTAGCTCATAAAAAGCCGCTTGACCTCAACCTAAGTTGAGATTGTAGACCGTCGCCCGAGAGCCGAAAGACAGCATCCTCGAGGACGGAATCAAATGGATATCAGCTTTACGAATCAAGACGTTAATGGCGGCAGCGTGTTCAGGGTCGACAAGTTCGTCGTACCCGCCGATGCCCGCGACGAGATCCTCACAAAGGTGAAGACGACGCATGAGTTGCTGCGTCTGCAGCAAGGCTTCGTCCAGGACTTCCTGCTTGAGCAATTCTCCGGGCCGGGCGAGTTCAACCTCGTCACCATCGTCGAATGGGAAAGCCAGGCTGCCGTCGACAAGGTCGTGCCGATCGTCAAGGCGGCGTACGAGCGCATAGCCTTCAACCCGCAGGAGACGATCGCCCGGCTCGGAGTTCGGGCTGATATCGCCAACTATCAGCGCGTGCCTGGACTCTAACCAGGCCAACCCGCGCCAGGTGCCGGCGCTTCGATGCCGAGCACCTGGCCGGTGCGGGCGTCGCTTGTCATGTGCTCGAAGCCGCGCCACTGGGCGGCGGTGATGAACAGCGTTTTCCTGTCCGCACCGCCCAGCATGCAGGCAAAACAGCCGCGATCGGCGGCGACGGTTTGCAAGACGTCACCGCCTTCGCGCACCCGCACGCAGTGCTTGTTGGGAACGTCGGCATACCAGGCCGCCCCCTCGGCATCGAGGCAGATGCCGTCAGGGTATCCATCGAGATCGGCCCAGATGCGTCGGTTGGACAAGGAGCCGTCGGAGGCAATGTCGAAAGCGGTCAGCCTGTTGGCATGGGATTCGGCAATGATCAGCGTCTTGTTATCAGGGGTCACAGCCATGCCGTTGGCGAAGGCGATAGCGTCCGCCACTTGCCTGACCTTTCCATCCCGTGTGACCAAGACGATGGTGCCGGGGCCGAAATGCTGGCCCGCCGCCGGAGCCGGCCCGCCGCCATTGACATAGACATTGCCCCGCCCATCGACGACGATCTCGTTCCACGGGCTTTTCGAGAGGCCGCGCAGATCCGCATGATTGACGAGCGAGCCACCGGCTCCCTGCCGCAACAGCAGGCCCTCGCGGCCTGAGACAACCAGCAGACGACCATCCGGCAGCCAGTCGATGGAGTAGGGCAGGACAGCCGGAACCCTGAGCATGACTTCGCTGTTGCCGTGCGCATCGACGGCAATGATCTCGCCGGTGCCCCAGTTGCAGACCCAAAGGCGTCCGTCATGCCAACGCGGCGATTCGCCGAAGGCGAGACCGTCAACCACGACACGCGCTGGAGGAGGAGATTGGTTCTGCATGGCGAGACTCCTTGTTGCGCGACAGTCGTACCGGACGTCGCCGCCTCCCAAGGACGAGTAAGGGACGAATGTCCCGACATGATCACGGCAATTTTTATGCACCGGAATGCTGTCCACTCCTTTCTATGGCGAAGTGCGATGGATCAGGCTCTAGGTCCATTATCCCTTGTGCTGCTGATATTGTTTCATCACAATAATTCACTGAAACTTACTCGTGGCACCTAGGAAAATTTTTGGATGTTTGACTTCTTCTCGCGAAAATCCAAGAGAAGTCCCAAAATTCCCTCAGGAGTTCAATCTCCCGCTGCGGCGCATGAATCGCGCGCCGAGTCCTTGTTGCCGGTGATCGTGCCTCGGTCGACTGTGGATCAGGCGAACGAAAAGCCTTTTGAAATCGTTTTTGCTGTCCAGAAATTCATCCACAGCATTGTTTCGGAGGGGCTCTACCGCAAATCGGAGCTCAACCCGAAGGCGATGCAGGTCTCCCATGCTGATTTGTATTCGACGGAGATAGCGAACGGCGGCCATAGTCAATTCATTCATAATGCCGGCGGGGCGTTCGACACTATGGTTGCAAACGCTCGTGCCGGTCTCACGGCCATTGGAGCAAAAGGGCAGTTGGCGACTCTTGAAAAGATGTCCACCTGGGTCTCCGAACCCTGACGAGGCCGAGGAACAGACTGGCTTCGAGGGTGGCCGCGCCGATTTTCTCGACACACTTGACGATGCCTTCTACGTCGCCGACGAAGCTTCGCCGATGTGCGACCTGCTGGCGCGCTGGATCGTGTCATGGCCTGACCTTCGAGTTGTGGAAGACGAGGTCTGCGATGAAGCCATACTTCAGTTGGCAATGGCCAATCCCCGTCGCGAATCTCGGCTTCTCCACCGGTCGGTCGCCGAGCTCGTCGGCCAGATGATCAGCAAGCGCCATGTTGGCGTAGGTCTCGCTTGCGCCAATGCAGCGCCACCCGAAGTCAAGTTATCGATTGGCATGGTGAGGATGTTGGATGTCGATGGCGAGAAGCAACTGGTTTTTCAACTGCTGACCAATGCGAATGAGCCTCGCCTGTGCGTGGCTACGGAAAGCCATGCGGCTGTTTATGAATGCGGAGCTCCCGAAACACCGTCGATTGCTCGCCCAGGTGAAAATATATTAGCGGCCGGCGCGCCTCGTGTTGGCCGCAGGCTCGGGCAGGTGGACGGGCAATTGGTGGCAAAATTGATTGAGCTGGCGGAGGAGTACCACGCGCCGGTTGCCGTCGATCTCCTGTTGCGAAAGGTTGGGCTCGATCCGATGAAGGCTGTCGTATCGGCGAATTCCGTTGCCCAGCGCGAGGAAGGGCCGGTTGTGAAGTGGGTGGTGATGGCTGGTGGTCACGCTTTTCTCTTCCAGTCGTATCCGGAGCGTGGTGTGCTGCTCCGCGGCGATAACGAGGAAAGTCTGGCAGAGGCTGATCGAAATGAGCTTGAGGAGTATTTTGACCTCACGGTAGCAGCTGGCGAATAGATTGTTTGTGGCGGCTCTGCGCGATCGTCCTTGCCGATGCCGCTCTGCTCGACGGCCAGCGCGCCCGCCATCGCGGCGGAAGCTGAAGACGAACCCGCGCCGCCCATTGTCGCGTTGCGGGCAGGGGGTGTTTCCGCTATTGAGGCCGGACCTGAAACAGGGACCGCCCCATGAGCCTTGTCGACACGGTCAAGAACGCGTTCGTACCGATCCATCGCGAAGGTTATCCCTTCATCGCGGCCTTTGGCGCGGCGACGCTCTTCCTCGGCTATTTCTCCTCGATCCTGTTCTGGATCGGCCTGATCCTGACCGCCTGGTGCGTCTATTTCTTCCGCGACCCCGAGCGCGTCACGCCTGTCGACGACCGCCTGGTGGTGAGCCCCGCCGATGGCATAATCTCGGCGGTGGGGCCGGCCGTGCCACCGCGCGAGCTTGGCCTCGGCAATGTCGAGATGACCCGCATCTCCGTGTTCATGAATGTCTTTTCCTGCCACGTGAACCGCTCTCCGGTTCGCGGCCGCATCACCAAGATTGAACATCGGCCCGGAAAGTTCCTCAATGCCGAACTGGACAAGGCGAGCACCGAAAACGAGCGCAACGGCCTTGTCATCGAGAGCCCCAACGGCACGGTGGCGGCAGTCCAGATCGCCGGCCTGGTGGCGCGCCGCATTGTCTGCTGGACCGAGGCCGGCGCTTCCATCGGCACCGGCGAGCGTTTCGGCCTGATCCGTTTCGGCTCGCGCGTCGACGTATTCCTGCCTTTGGCCGCCACGCCGCGTGTTGCCGTTGGCCAGACGGCGGTCGGCGGCGAAACCGTGCTGGCCGAGTTCGGCGGCGTCGTCGGCACGCCCCTCGTGCGGATTTCCTGACGGTGGGCACGCAGTATAAAAAATTCGAAGCCCATGCCAGCGGCGGTCCGCGCATCCGCGAGATCCCGATGCGCATGGTGTTGCCCAACCTGGTCACCGTGCTCGCTATCTGCGCCGGCCTGTCCGGCATCCGCTTCGGCTTCGAGGGGCGTTTCGAGCCGGCGGTGGTGATGGTGCTGCTGGCTGCTTTCCTCGACGGCATAGACGGCCGCTTGGCGCGGATGCTGAAGGCGACCTCCAAATTCGGCGCGCAGATGGATTCGCTGGCCGACATCGTCAATTTCGGTGTCGCGCCAGCACTGGTGCTCTATGCCTTCCTGCTTGACCGTGCCGGCTCGCCGGGCTGGATCGCGGCACTGCTGTTTGCGATCGCCTGTGGGTTGCGGCTGGCGCGTTTCAACGTACTCGACGACGAGAAAGCCGAGCGCCCGATATGGCAGACCGAATATTTCGTCGGTGTGCCGGCGCCGGCGGGTGCCGTGCTGGTGATGCTGCCGCTCTACCTCTATTTCCTTCGCCTTGGGGTTGAGCCCAGCCGGCCGGCCGCCTTCGTCGCCACCGGCTTCACCATCCTGGTCGCCTTCCTGCTGGTCAGCCGGTTGCCGGTTTATTCCGGCAAGAACGTCAAGATCCCTGGCGACAGGGTGCTGCCGGTCATCCTCGCCGTCGTCCTATACGTCCTCCTGCTGATGACCTATCCCTGGTACACGCTGACGGCATCGGTCGCGGGCTACCTGATCTTCCTGCCGTTTTCCGTGCGCGCCTACTCCAAGCGCGCCAAGCTGGAAGGCGAGAAGGTGCCGCCTTCGGATATAGGTTAGGGCCGCAGGCCCCGGATCAGCAAATCGGTCCAGGCGGACGCGAAGCGTTCGTCGCTGACCTCGATCGAGCGCTGGGTCCAGATCGCTTCGAAGACGCGGAACATGGCGACGCTGCCGACGATGACGGCGGCGACCGCGTCGCTGTCATGGGAGCGCAGTTCGCCTTGGCGCTGGCGCTCCCGCAGCCATTCGGCGACTGCGTGGTAGGTGCTCTGCATGATCTCGCCACGCGCCGAGGCTTTCAATTCCGGGAAGTGCTCGAGATCGCGCCACAGGATTCTGAGCATGTCGCGATTCGCGCCGAGTTTTTCCAGCATACCCTCCACGATCCGCCGTGCCCCCTGATCGGCAGGAAGCACCTGTTCGCCCAGTTCGGCCCGTCCCTCCCGTGCCGTTCCAACAAACCGGTCGATAGCCGCGGCAAGCAGCGCTTCCTTCGAGGGAAAGTGCTTGTAGAGCGCACCCGAGCCACGCGACAGGCCGGCGGCCTCCTGAATTTCGGGAACGCTGGTCCGGTCATAGCCGCGCTCGGCGAACAGGCGGATGGCTTCGCGTAAAATGCGCTCGCGTCCTGCGGATGGCGGCCTCATGGCTATTCCTGTTCACCCGATCCTGGCGGCGGGGGTTAGCGCTCGACAACACCATCCCGGTGCGAAATCAGGGCTCGCTCACCGCGCGCTTCCACCCTGCTCGGAAAGCCATGCCTTCCATGTTCTTTCTCCCAGCCGCTCGCTGGTTTCAACCAGACCCAGGCCAAGGCTTATCTTTTGACTGACTGGCAACGGCAGAATGAGACGCCGCAGCCCGAGCGCATCGCGGTACTGTCTAGCGAATGTCGAGAACGGCATCACCTCGGGTCCGCCGATCTGCGGGCGGACGCCGCGTTCCCCATCGCTGACAGCCTGGGCCAGATAGCTGGCGACGTCGCGCGTATCGACGGGATTTGAGGGCGAGGTCGGCAGCGGCCAGACCGGCAGCCATTTCAGCCCGGTCAGCATCTGCGCCAGAAGGTAAAAGAATGGCGTCGCGCGGATGACCGACCACGAAAGCGGCGACGTCCGCACAAGCTGCTCGCCGGCCAGCTTCACGCGGCTATAGGGCAGGGTGCTGAAGTCGAGGCCGACGATCGACACGAAAATGAAATGCGAGACATCTGCGCGCTGCGATGCGGCAAGCAGCCGCCGCGTGCCCTCGACGTCGACATCGGATGGACTGGAGAAGAAATCGATCGGCCGCATACCGCGCCTGGCGATCGGCGACAGCGTCGCCGCATGGATGACCGTATCGATGCCGCCAAGGGCTTCATCGATGCCTTCGCCCATTGCGAGATCGCCGAGCGCCCATTCCACGGAGCGGTCCAGCCCAGCTTTCCTGGCCAGCAACCTGACGGCGTGCCCGGAAGCGGTCAGTGCCGGCACGAGATCGCGTCCGAGATGTCCGGTGCCGCCGGTGACGAGGATTTTTGCCATTCAGGATCTCCTTGCCGTGCAAAGGAGGTGTCATGTCGCGCCGGCTGGAAACAGGCATGCTCAGCGTCTCTTTCCGTCGTAAGTGAATACTCTCTCACCTAAGATTTGTCCATCTGAATCGCTGCGGCACGACGGCGCAATCATGGGTCGGGCGATCTCGAAAGGAGTAGTTTATTCAGCGATTGTATCAAACTCTGAACGGCTCTAAGCCGCCACGCCAAGCCCCAGCCGGTCGATCGCCAACTTCCTGGTCGATACATAATCGGTCTTGCCCGAACCGAGCACCGGGATTTCTTCGACCTTGACGATGTCGTTGGGCACCATCAGTTCGGCCGCTCCAGCCTTTTTGCCGAACTGTCGCAGCTCCTCGGCGCTTGCCTCGTCTGCGGTGGTAACCAGCACGATGCGCTCGCCGCGCCTCTTGTCCGGCACCGCTACCGCCGCATGGCGCTCTTCCGGCCAAAGCGACTGCACCAGCATCTCGACCGCGCCCAGCGACACCATCTCGCCGGCGATCTTGGCGAAGCGCTTGGCGCGACCGCGAATGGTGATGAAGCCTTCGCGGTCGACGGCGACGATGTCGCCGGTGTCGTGCCAGCCGGTCAGCGGCTGTAGCTCGCCGGGTCGGTCCGCGGTCATGTAGCCCATCATCATGTTCGGCCCGTCGAGCCACAACTGGCCGGCATCATCGATGCCTTCGACCGGCTCCAGCTTCATGCGCATGGCCGGCAGCAGCCGCCCGACCGTGCCGTCGCGGCCGTGGATCGCGGTGTTGACGGCAACCACGGGCGCCGCCTCGGTAAGCCCGAAACCTTCGATGATCTCGGCCTGGAAGCGTTCGCGATAGACGCGGCGGGTATCCTGCTTCACCTCCTCGGCGCCGGCGACGATGAAGCGCAGGCTGGAAAAATCTCCGTCCTTGGCGGTGCGGGCATAGTTGGCGAGGAACGTATCGGTGCCGAACATGATGGTCGGTTTTACCTTGCGCGCAATCTCGGGGATGATCTTGTAGTGGAGAGGCGAGGGATAGAGGAACAGCTTCACCCCGGTGACCAGCGGCAGAATGGACCCGCCCGTCAGGCCGAACGAATGGAACACCGGCAGCACGTTGAGCAGGATGTCCGCCGGCGAGATGGTGATCCGCGCCTCGGCCTGCATGGCATTGGCGAAAAGGTTCTTCTGCGACAGGACGACCGCCTTCGGCGTGCCTTCCGAACCCGAGGTGAACAGGATCACGCCCGGCTTGGCCGCATCCTGTCGCTGCAGCGGCAGACGCCACAGCAACGCGGCTGCAAGCTTGTCCAGCGCGGTGACGCTCTGGCGTACGTCTTCCAGCCACAGCAGCCTGGCGCCGCCCTTTTCGACCGCGGCGACGATATCGGCGAGATCGGCCTTCTCGACGAAAGCACGCGAAGAAACAACGGTGCGGATGACGGCCGTGCGCACCGCTGCGGTGACGCTTGCCGGCCCGGCCGTGTAATTGATCATCGCCGCCACCCGCCTCGCCGAGAGAAGGCCGACGAATGACAGCACGACACCATTGGCGTTGGGCAGCATCAGTCCAACAGCCTCTCCCGGCGCCGTCACCGCCTCGAAGCGCCTGCCCAGCACGCGGGCGCCGATGAACATCTTGCGGTAGCTCAAGGCCCCCGAGATCACATCTTCGATGATGGTGTGCGAGGCGCCGACACGGTCAGCGGCATCGCGCATGGCCAGGAACAGGCCTCGGTCGAGGTCGGTGCCGAAAAGCCGGGCTTCGGCAACCCGGTCGAACAGCGCATTGGTGTTCGAGGCCTGGTCCGGATTGCGCGCCACCAGTTCGGCGATCGTCATCGGCTCCAGAACACTGATCGACAGCCGTGGGAACCAGTGACGGGGTGCCTTTTCCTTAGGCGTCAGCGAGACCGGCAGGTTGCGTGCGCCAGCGACGAAGATCGGCACGATGCGGGCATCGGCCTGCATGGCGATGCGGGTAACGGCGCGAAACAGCCGAAACGTCTTGACGTCGGGCTCGACCGCGTCCGGCAGATAGACGGCTAGCCGGCCCTTGCCCTTCAGCACGCGTACCAGCCGGCGGCTGACGAAGACATGTTCAGCGTTGAAGGCAATGGTGCGGCCGAGTTCGCGCCATGGCTCGAGCCATGGCGAGCGCGCCGAAACCTCGTCGAGTATATGCAGCGTGTCGTCGGGCAGCAGCGACAGCATCAGCGCCGGCTCGAAGCGCGACTGGTGCGAGATGACATAGATGACCGGCACCTGCGCCCTGCGGGCGAGCCTGATGCGATTGTCGCTGATCCGGTAGGCGAGCTTGAACGGCACGTAGAGCAGCGTCTGGGTGAAGCGCAGGCCGAGGCGGAATTTCTCCATCACGCCGATCAGCAGCCAGGCCACAACCAGACCCGCAAGCAGCGCCAGTGTCAGGACCATGCCGCGTCTCTCCCAACGATTTTGTCATTGCGGCTCTTGTACGGCCGCTTCGGGAGCAGAGCCTAGCGGAAGTCGGGGCAAGGTCAATGCGGAAGGGGCGCCCTCACGCCGGCTTCAGCCGTCCGCTGATGAAACGGAACTCCTGCGTCTTGCCGCCATAGCCGTAGGCGGCTGCCGGAACCTCGTGCACGAAAGCATAGCTTTCCTGGTGCACGCCGCCCGGCAGGCGGCCAAAGGCGTCGAAGATCGCTTTGAGATACGCTTCCAGTTCGAGCTTGGTGTTGGTGCCGTCGACCACCTTGATGTCGAGCCAGAACGTGTTGGTGCCGTGCTCGGCGAGCGACTTGCCGCCGGCGAACCAGTGCTGCGGATCGAGATAGGACACGGCCACCGCGGTGATCGTCGGGTCCTTGCGCAGGTGCGCGGCGGTGATTTCGGTTATTTCCCTGGCGATCTCGGCGGACAGGGTGGCGTCTGGCTTGCCGGTGACGCTGACATTGACGATGGGCATTTTTCTTCTCCTGATTTGACCGGCGTCGGTCGCCGTTGGAGAGACCGTGCCATCATTCTAGAATCAAAAAAATCGAATTGTTTTCAACTCAAGATTCGATAATATCGAATTATGGAAACGCTCGATCCCGACCTGCTCAGAACCTTCCTTGCGTTCGTCGACAGCGGTTCGCTGGCGCGGGCGGCGGCCAGTGTCGGCCGCTCGCCGTCCGCGGTAACGGCCCAGATGCAGCGTCTGGAAGAGATTGTAGGCGAGCTGCTTCTGGCGCCGCAGGGCAGAGGTCGCGGTCTGACCCCGGCAGGCGAGGACCTCGTCGGCCATGCCAGGCGCATTCTTGCCGTCCATCGCGAGGCGTGGCTGGCGCTGAAAGGCGCACGCGCTGCCGGGCGCGTCGCCATCGGCACGACACAGGATTTCGCCGATAGCGGCCTGCCGGACCTGCTGCGTGCCTTCGCCTCCAGCCATCCGCGCGTCAGGATCGAACTGCGTGTCGGCCGCTCCGCCGAACTGGCGCAGGCGCTGCAGGCCGGCAGCCTCGATCTGGCGATCGTCATGCGCCAGACGGCGGCACCGGACGAGGTCGGGGTCCTGTGTGAGCCGATGATATGGCTGTGTTCGAGCAAGGGGCTGGCCTCGCGGCAGGAAGAATTGCCGCTGGCACTGCTTGATCCCTATTGCGGGTTTCGCGAGGCGGCACTCGCCGCGCTCGATGCAGCCGGCCGCCGCTACCGCATCGCTGCCGGCAGCGCCAGCCTGGCCGGCCTGCGTACCGCGGTGAATGCCGGCGTGGCGCTGACCTTGCGAACATCACGCTTTGCCCATTCCGGCATTGTCGAAGCACCGCGCGAGCTTGGCCTGCCGCAGGTGCCGATGGCTGAGTTCGCGATCCGGCTGCGCGCCGGCGCCGATGCGTCCGCGAGCGATCTGGCGGCGTTGCTGGGTGCCAACCTGGCTCTCTCCGGATCGCCTGGTTGAATTCAACGAGGCCACATTCCGTCATCAGCCTCTTGGCAAAGAAAAAGCCGACCTTGCGGTCGGGCCGGTCTATTGCAAAGAAAAAGCCGACCTTGCGGTCGGGCCGGTCTATTGCAAAGAAAAAGCCGACCTTGCGGTCGGCTTGGGAGTGAGACGGGCCGAGGGGTTTGGGGGGACTTGGGGGGTGGCCCATCGCAGCAACAATGTCCGAGCACCGTAATGGTTCCGTGACTTCCGAAATTTTTTAAGAAATATTTGACGACGCTTGCCGGGAGCGTGCCATCAGCCAGTCGCGGCCGGCGTGGGTAAAGACCGCGCAGAGCACGATCGCGCCGCCGACCATGCTGGCCACCGGCGGTATTTCGGCCAGGAACAGAAATGCAAACAAGATCGCGAACGGCACTTCCGCCGAGCCGAGCAGGCCGGATTCAGGCGCCGGGATAAGCCGCGAGCCTTCCGTCCACAGGACGGAAGCCAGCGCGAAGGACGCGCCGAATGCGGCAAGCAGAACCGCGTCCCTTGCTGAGACCGCCAGGGGATCGGTAACGAACCAGCCAAGTATGAACAACAGGAAGGCCGAAACCGCGCCGGCCCACACCACGGGCGTGTCGCGGAACGCGCGCACCATGATCATGTAAAGCGCGCTGCCGGCCGTCATCAGCAGCGCCAGCCCATCGCCGAACAGGTTGCCGGTGCCGAAACCCGACCAGACCATGATGGCAACCCCACACAGCGACACGGCCGCGGCCACCATCGTCTGCAGGCGGAAAGCCTCGCGCACCAGCATCCAGGCCAGCACGGCGGCAATGAAGGGCGACGTCGCGTAGATGACCGCGACATTGGCGACGAAAGTGAACTTGAATGCCGAAATGAAGGCGATGCTGGCCAGCGCGCCTTCCACCGCCAGCAGCCAGCCGCGCCAGCCGAGCCGCAGCGGCTCACGATTGCCGGCACGGTGGCGGCGCCACAGCACGTAGAGACTGATCAGAATCGCGCCGACAAAGCCGCGCCAGCAGGTGATCGTCAGCGGATCGGCATGGATCGACTTGGTCAGCACACCGGTCAGCCCGAATACAGCCGCCGAGGATGACACGAGAATGACGCCCAGCGTGCGCTCGGCGACAATGTCGGTGGTGGCTGTCACATCAGTCATACCGCAAGACTACGCCACTCCCCCTGACATCATAGCGTCAGCAATAATGAATATCACAGCCGCTTGCGGAAATGCTCGCCGCCGACGATCAGCAGGCCGGCGGCGACGATAAGGGCAGCACCCAGAAAAACCTCGCGGCGTGGCACGTCGCCCCAGATCGCGAAGCCGAGCGCGAACGCCCACAACAGTGAGGTGTATTCGAGTGTCGCCAGGATCGATGCCGGCGAGCGCTTCATGCCTTCGAAGAGAAGATATTGCGCCAGGCCGCCGAGTGCAGCGACGCTGGCAAGAAGCAGCAATTGCGCCGGGTCCGGCGTATGCCACCACAACAAAGCCGGCACCGCCGAAAACACCAGGAAATAGAAATTGTTGAGGAGGAGCTGGATCATCGAGCGCTCGGCAAGTGCCGTCTTGCGCAGGAGCACGATGGCGATGCCCCACAGGCAGGCAGCCGTCAGCACCAGCAACACGGGTACCGAAAGGCCGAGATGGGCGGGATCGCAGGCGACAAAGACACCGGCAAAGCCGATCAGAACCGCCAGCCAGCGCAGGACAGGCACCTTTTCGCCGAGCAGGACCACCGAAAGCACGGTGACGATGATCGGGGCCGCGTAATAGACGGTGGTCAGTTCGGCGAGTTGCAGGCTGCGGGCCGCATTGTAATAACAAAGCCATGCGGCAAGCGTGAAGGCACTGCGAACCAGCATCCGCCGCACGATCGGCGATCGCACCGTATCGGCGAACAACTGCCGCCCGCCTATGGCCGGGCAGGCGCCGAGAATGGTGATGCTGCGGAAGAATAGGATCTGCCAGACAGTCATGCTGGTAACCAGCAGCTTGATCGAGGCATCCTGCGTCGAAAACAGCAAGTAGGCGGCGCCGGTCAAAAAGATGCCGGCGAGAACCCTTTCGCGTGTATCGAGAATGGCGATATCGGCCATAAGGCGTGAGCCTGCTTGAGTGAAGGCGGCTCCAGCCCCTGTCGGCCCCGCACCTGCCAGCTATACTGGCGAAATCCGCACGGCGCTGCTCCAGCGCAGGGCTTGCGTTTGGTGCAGGGGAGGGCAGCGCTAAATACAGCCTGTCCCGGATGCCGCTTCTGGCGCGGCTCGGCTGATTGGTTTAGCATCGTCTCATAAAGCGGGGGCCGAAGGGCAGGCGCGCAGAACGCCGGGGAACGGACAGGGAATTGGCGCTCAGCCCATGCTGGATGTAGCATGTGCAGGTCCGGCCTGACGGGCCGCCTCTGACAGAGCGGATTTTGGGGAGAGGGCCGATGCAGAAACTGCAGTCGCAAGGCGTCCATCACATCACGCTGGTCGGTGCCGGCCGCCAGACCTCGATCGATTTCTGGGAAGGTGTGCTGGGCATGCCTTTCATCTTCGAGCAGCCCAACCTCGACAAGCCGACCGAAAGCCATCTGTATTTCGATCCGGGCGACGGCCGGCTGATCACCATCTTCACCGACGAGACCCGGACGGCTGTGAAGCGCCGCACGCCGACCGATCCGGGCTGCGTTCATCACATCGCCTTTGCGGTGTCGCGCGTCACCTTCCTGCAGGCGGTCGCCCGGCTCGACGAGCGCGCCATCAAGCACAGCGGCGTCAAGGATCGTGGCTTCATGGATTCGATCTATTTCGAGGATCCGCTCGGCCTGCTGATCGAGCTTGCCTCCTACCGTTTCGAGCCGCCTGCCGGCTTCACCCATGCCGACGTGCTGATGGAGGCGCATAGGCTTCGTGTCGCGCGTGGCGACTACAACATCGCCGAAGTGCACCTGGCTGACGCCATCCAGGCGCTGGTGGAACGCGTGCGCGCGACATTGTCGGCCGACCGGGCACCCAAAAATCCATATTGAAGGCTGAACAGGCAAGGGAGGAATACGTGGCAAAGACAGTGACGAAGAGCGCAAGGAAACCGGCGGCCAAACCAGCGTCAAAAGCCGCAGCGAAGCCTGCAGCAAAAGCTGCGGCCAAACCCGCGGCCAAGACGGTGTCAAAGGCAGCCGCCGGCAAGGCCACGGCCAAGGCGAAACCGGCAAAGAAACCAACACTGACAATCAGCATGCTGAAGCCGAGCGTCAACAACATGACCGTTCGCGTTTTTGCCCGTGCTGCCGGGCTCGACCATGCGGAGGCCGATGCGTGGGGGCAGACGCGCTCGCCGGAATACATGGCGCGCAATCCGGCCCATCTGACGCCGATGATCGAGGAGAAGGGCCTGCCGCGCGGCGTGCTTTGGGAGAGCTGCGCCATCATGCAATATCTTTCCAACAAACATGGACTGGAGAAATTCTACCCCAAGGCGCCAGCCAAGCGGGCGATGATAGACAGCGCCATGTTCTATCTGATCGGCACGCTCTATCCCTATGTGGCGCGCGCCACCTATCCGGCGCTCGGCTTCCCGCAATATGCCGGCGAGGTCGGGCACAGCGACGCCCACCCGGACAGGAAATCGGAGGCGCAGAAGGCCGCGGTCGCCGCCATTGCCGAACCGCTCGAGGTCTTCCACTCCTTCTTCCGCGACGGCAAGCCGTTCATCGGCGGCAAGAGCCCGTCGATCGCCGACATCCGCCTTGCGGCGACCCTCGAGTTCCTCGCCGTCATCGACTACGCCCTGCCCAAATGGGCGAAGGAATACATGGCGGCAATGGAGAAGAAGCTCGGCAAGGCCTATGCCGGCTCGGCCGGCGACGTGCGCGGCTACATCGCCCATGTGAGATCGCAAGCCCAGGCGTGATTCCAACCAGTCGATGGGGCGACGATCTGCGGAGGCGGCCGCAGGACTGATTTCGCCGGTGGCGTCGTGATTCCCCGCCAGCTTGAAGTTGGCGGGGCTTGCGTTAGTCTGGGCGCGCATGCAGTCGAATTTTTCTCTCGACCGGCTTGGACGCTGGAGCGGTGGCGTGGTCGCCGCGGCCCTGGCGGCAACGCCCGAAGACTTGTCGGCCCGCTTCAGCGCGGCGGCAAGCATGCTGCTTGGCTCGGATCGCGCCTATGTCGGTTTCTATCGTCGCGACATAACGTCCCTGACAATCGACGAGGCCGGACCCGATCACTGGAACCGCGACTATGATGCGCGCATCTATCGCCAGGATCCCTTCTTCCAGAGGTTCGCCAGCACCAGACAGGATTTCCTGCTGCCGTTGTCGGCTCTCAGCCACGGCGATTTCCAGCGCACGCCGTATTATCGCGAATTCTACGGGCCGTCCGGCAGCTTCGATGAAATAACCGGCGTGTTCAACCTCGACGGACTGACCGCCGGCTATGTGACCTTTCTGCGCCGCGATGGCGCGCCGCGTTTTGGCGAGCATGATCTGGCGGTGGCCGGCGCGGCGAGCAGCGCCACAAAGCTTATTCTGCAAAGGCTGCTTCATTTGTGCCGTCTTCGGGACAAGGGGGCCGCAATCGAAGCCGCAGGGTCACACCTCAGCGCCCGGGAAAGGCAGATCGCACGGCTCCTGATCGAGGGCGGCAGCGCCAAGACGATTTCGCGAAACCTGTCGATTTCACCCGGCACCGTGCGCAACCACATCAAACAGATCTACCGCAAGCTCGGTGTGCACTCCCAGGTCGAGTTGCTGGCCGCCGGCTGGGAGGCCCCGCGCGACTGACGGTTTCGTTCGCCAGCTTCACTGCCCCGTCACGACGCGTGTCCACATGCGGTTCTGCAGTCGCAGCAACTTTGCGTCGTTGTTCTCGGCCACGAACAGCTTGGCTTTTACGTCATCGGGCGGGAAAACGCCGGGATCCTTGGCTACAGCCTGATCCATCAGCGGCAGGGATTCCGGAATCGCATTGGCGTAGGAAACATAACTGGAATTGGCCGCTGCGATATCGGCCGCAAATTGAAATCGATCCAGGCCTCGGCATTCTCCGGATGTGGCGCATCCTTTGGCACCGCCATCGTGTCGAAGTTTATCAGCGTGCCTTCCCTGGGAATGGAATAAGCAATTTCCAGCTTCTTGGCGGATTCCGCCGCACGGGTCTTGGCCTGCAATATGTCGCCCGACCAGCCCAGCACGACACAGATGTCGCCATTCGCCAGATCGTTGATGTATTTCGACGAGTGGAAGTAACGGATATAGGGCCGCACCTTGCCCATCAGCTCTTCGACCTTGGCGAGGTCGTCCGGACTGGTCGACCTGGGGTCGATGTGCAGGTAGTTCATAGCCATCGGAATGATCTCCGCCGGGGCATCGATCATGGCGACGCCGCAATCGGAGAATTTCTTGACGACGTCGGCGTCGAAGACCATGGCGAAGGAATCTGTCGGCGCGTCCGGCATCCGTTGCTTGATGGCAGCAACATTGTAGCCGATGCCATCCGTGACGGCCATGTAAGGCACGGCGTGCAGATTCTGCGGATCCGCGCCCGCGATCAGCGACAAGGCTTGCGGATCGATCTTCGAGTGGTTTGAAAGCTTCGATCTATCGAGCTGCAGGAAAACGCCAGCCTTCACCTGATTCTTCAGGAATGGAAAGGCCGAGGGATAGACCACGTCATATCCTGAGCCGCCGGTGAGCAGTTTCGTTTCAAGGACCTCGTTGCCGTCATAGACATCGTAGCGGACCTTGATACCTGTCTCCTTCTCGAATTTCTCAGCCGTGTCCGGCGCGATATAGTCGGACCAGTTGTAGACGTTGACCACCTTCTCATCGTCCGCCCGGGCGACGCCGAAGCTGATGCCGCAGGCAAGCGCGGCGGTCAGGATTGGGAAGAGCAGAGCGCGCATGAGTATCTCCTTTTGCCTGGCGGGCCGATGCGGCGCACCGTTCTGATTTCACTTCGGCACGCTTGCCGCTCAACGCCGTTGCGGCGCGTAAACCGGTAAGGTGATACAGGCGACGTTGCCGCCGCCGAGCAGGATTTCGCGGGAGTTCTCGATGCCGACCACCTTGTGGTCGGGAAACAGCGTGGCCAGTTGTTGCTTTGCCTTGCGATCGAGATCGCAGCCGAACTCAGGCACGACCACAACGCTGTTGCCTGGATAATAGTTGATGTAACTCGCCGCGATCCGGTTGCCGGCCGGCCGTGCCCAGGTCGAATCGACCCGGTCCACGCTCTCGCTCTCCTCCATCGTCATTTCGATCGGTAGGGGGTGAGGAAGCCGATGAACCTCAAGACCACGGCCACGCGCATCACGGGCCGAACACAGCACCTCCTCGGCTTCGCGCACGATCTCATATTGCGGGTCGTCCCGGTCTTCGGTCCAGCTTAGCGCGACCACGCCAGGGCGCACGAAGCAGCAGAGGTCGTCGACATGGCCATCCGTCTCGTCGAAGGCAAAACCGCGCGGCAGCCAGATGATTTTGTCGACGCCGAGATAGTCGCCAAGCTGCTGTTCCACCTTCGCCTTTCCCAGATGGGCATTACGATTGCGATTGAGCAGGCACTGCTCGGTCGTGATGAGCGTTCCCTTGCCATCGCATTGCAGTCCGCCACCCTCCGCGACCAGCGGCGCGCGGTAGCGGTCCATCCTCTCAACCTCGAGGACCTTTTGCGCCGCGAGGTCGTCCAGGTCCCATGGCGAGTAGAGCCCGCCGTCGAAACCGCCATAGCCGTTGAAGACCCAATCGACGCCGCGAACGCTGCCTCGATCATTGACGACGAAATTGGGGCCGCTGTCGCGTAGCCAGGAATCGTTGGTGGACATTTCCACGACGCGCACGTCGGCAGGCAATCGCGCTCTGGCATTCCGCCACTGGCGGCTGGATGCCGCCACGGTCACCGGCTCGCTTTGTGCGATCGCCGCCGCGACATTGGCGAACAGCTTCTGCGCGGGCTTGGCACCCAGACGCCATGTGTCCGGCCGTTCTGGCCAGATCAGCCAACAGCCTGATTTGGGTTCGAATTCGCCAGGGGCGCGAAAACCATCCTGTCTCGGTGTGGTCGAGAGCGTATGTGACATTGTGGGACTACCGGAAAATGGGACGACGAAACTTTTTCCGGATCAGATGGTTTTAGGGCCTTGTTCGTCAATGTCCCATTTGGGATACCTTGATCACTGCGCTAGCAACTGGCCTGCGTTCGGCTGGGGCGAGCACCATTGGTGCCGGGCCTTGGTTGCCCGTAAGTTCGATGTCTCAGTCGTTTACTGCGTCGCCTGGTAAAGTTCCGAAGCGGCCTCTTTCAGCGCGCGCCGGCCGTCCGGCTTGAGATACATCATGTGCCCACCTTCAACGACGTCGAGGCGGATCGGCCTGGCGCCGGCGAGCGACGGGATCTGGCCGACCAGATAACGTGACGCCAGATAAGGAGTGACGAGATCGGTGTAGCCATTGACGATGACGACGCCCAGCGCGGGATTCAGAGAGCGCGCTCGCTGCAAATCGTCCATCACACCGGCATAGCCCTGGCGCGAGGTGCTCGTGCCATAGTCCCAGTTGTGGCTGATATCACCGTTCAGCAAGCGGTAGCTGACATCGGTGCGAAAGTTCAGTTCGTCGCGCGCGTAACCGACAAAGGCCGAGGTCAGCGCCGGCACACTGCGGTCCAGCACCGGATCGGGACCGGCGATGCGGGCGCTCTGGGGAGCGATGTCCGCCGTCGCGATCATGCCGTCATAGGGGCTGAGCACCTTGCCCGTGGCACGGGCAAACTCCCTTGCGAAGAGCGAGGTCGGGACGCGGGCGAAGTTGCGGTGAACGAGGTCGGGTGGCAGGCCGGTGATCTCGGCCACGCGATCGCTCGCCAGCCGCCCGCCTTGCTCCAGCCCGCTGGTGAGCGCGGTGAGGTACTCGCCAAGTGCATAATGCTCGACCTCGGCGAGCTTTTTCCGCAGTGTATCGCCGTTGACACCTTCACTGCGCAAGCGGACCGCCGCGAGCGAGGGTAGTTCGAGAGCCCAATGCAGCGGCTCGAATTCGTCGGGCTGCACCAGGGTGAATTCCAGCGCCGGTGAGATCAGCACGACGCCGCTCGGGCTGATGCCGATATCTTCCTGCAGTGTCCTGGCAAGCAGTGCCGCCCGGAACCCGCCATAGCTCTCACCGGCGAGGAACAGCGGGGATCCCGTGCGGCCGCTTTGGGCGAGATAGAGCCGGATAAAGGCACCGATCGAACTGGCGTCCTGGCTGACGCCCCAGAAGTCGTGCGTGTCCTGGCCAGGAGCCTCGCGACTGTAGCCGGTTCCCACCGGGTCGACGAAGACGAGGTCGGTCATGTCGAGCCAGCTGTCGGAATTATCGACGAGCTTTTGCGGCGAAGGGAGGAATTCCCCGTCGGCTCCGGTTGCCACGATGCGCGGTCCGAGCGCGCCGAGATGCAGATAGGCTGATGCGGCGCCCGGGCCGCCGTTGAACACGAAGGTGATCGGCCGCGGTGCTTCCGTCGCGACGCTCTCCCGCCGTTTCAGCGTATAGGCAACATAGAAGATTTCCGCTGTGACCTCGCCCTTGCCGGAGAGCAGCGGGAGCGTGCCGGCCTTTGCCTGGTACTGCAGGCTGCGCCCGCCAATGCTGATCGAATGGTCGGTGATCGCGGGCGGCGGCAGCAGCGACAGCACGCCGCCTGCGGGCGCCGGCCGCTCTGGCGTTTCAGCCAGAACAGGCTGCGCGAAGCCGGCAAGCATGAAGAGGACAAGGGGGACGAGTTTCAGCTTGGAACGCATGAGGCCTCCGCGGGAACGACACCCGCATAGGTATGGCCGAGGCGAATGAAGTCAAAGGGAATACAGGACGGCGAGCCTCCTGCTGTCCCGCCGACACCAGTTCCTGATAGCTTGGGACGTCCTGCTCGGATTTGCTCACACGTCTTGCCCGGCCGTGCTATCAAGGCAGAAAGCCGTTCGGAAGGAACGAAAATGGACGCAACCGAGCTCAAGGCCATGCAGGCGCCGCTGAAGCAGGCCTACCGCGACGACGCCGCGCAAGCACTGATCACGCTGAGGGCAAAGGGCTCGATCGACGAACAGTCGGTGGCCTGCAAGGTGGAGACGGGCAGGGCGTTGGCAATCGCCGGCCTTCATCCCGCAACAGGCGGCTCGGGGCTCGAACTGTGCTCCGGCGACATGCTGCTCGAGGCGCTGGTGGCGTGCGCCGGGGTGACGCTGAAGGCGGTGGCCACGGCGCTCGAGTTCAAGCTCGGCGCCGCGACCGTTGAAGCCGAAGGCGACCTTGATTTTCGCGGCACACTCGGCGTCGCCAAGGACGCGCCGGTAGGCTTTCGCGCCATCCGGCTCAATTTCAGTCTCGACACGCCGGAACCGCAGGAGCGCATAGATTCGCTGCTGAAGCTGACCGAGCGCTATTGCGTGGTGTTCCAGACCATCAACCAGAAGCCGGAACTGACGGTGAGCGCGCGGTGATGAATCACAAGGCCCGCAGCAATGGCAGCGGGCCTTGTGATACCTATGCTTACTGAGCTGCCGGCTCTTCGGCGTCGCCTTCGTCGGTGAAGGGCGAGGCGCTCGGCACGCACTGCACGGACCAGCCGGCGGGTGTCGGCTGCTTCTGATACTCGGTGATGGCGGCGGTACACTGTTCGCGCTTGTCGAAGGTGCTGGGCAGCACGACCATGCCGCCCTGCGGACCGGCGATTACCAGATACCAGACCAATGCTGCGGTCGTAGCCATGGAGTTTTCCTTGTCTGCCCGGCAGGGCGCTTGGTGTGGGAGTCGTCCGATGCTAACAACTCCTCGGAAATGACGAAAGCATGACCGCCGCCTTAGATCACAGTCGCGTCATGATTCTGCAGGTTTTCGGGCTGGGCGTGTTGCAGTCGCCACTCAATCGGTCGCAAAGCAATAGAACAGCCGCCGAGGCGTCGAGAACGGTACGGTCGTGATGATCCATCATGGCCGCCTCTTCAGCACCGTCAAAGGCTCGAGTTTATTCCGGTTGCCGGTAGGCGACGAAGCGGTTGTGCTTGGCCTGGAATATCAGCCCTGTCTCTTTGAGATCCGGGCTGGCCAGCGGCACGATGCGTTTGGCGATCTCGGAGGGGTGCGGCAATGTCTCGGGATCCTCACCGGGCACGGCTTGCGCGCGCATCGCGGTGCGCGTGGCGCCGGGGTCGGCGGCGTTGACACGCAGCGGCAGGCTTTGTGTCTCATGCGCCCAGGAGCGCATCATGGTCTCGACCGCCGCCTTCGATGCAGCGTAAGGCGCCCAGAAGGCGCGCGCCGAATGCGCGGCATTGGAAGACAGGATAATCGCCCGGCCGGCATCCGAAAGCCGCAGCAGCGGGTCGACGGAGCGGATCAGCCGCCAAGTCGAGGTGACATTGATGGTCATCACCTTTTCGAAGGTCTTGGCCTCGACATGGCCGATCGGCGAGATGACGCCGAGCACGCCGGCATTGGCCACGAGAATGTCGAGCTTGCCCCAGCGCTCGTTGATGGCGCCCCCTAGCCGGTCGATGCCGGCCATATCGGCGAGATCGAGCGGCACCAGCGTCGCCTGGCCGCCGGCCGCCTTGATCTGGTCGTCGAGTTCTTCCAGCCCGCCGACGGTGCGGGCAACCGCGATGACATGCGCACCGGCGGCCGCCAATTCCCTGGCGATGAAATAGCCGATGCCGCGCGAGGCACCGGTGACGACCGCAACGCGGCCGGTAAGGTCGAGGGTCATGCGATGGCTTCCGCAGATATGGCTGGAGCTAAGGACGGTCCGGCAATCCTATGCCCCATTGTTAGCCAGCAGCGACAGCGTGCGCACATTGTCGTGGCCTTCGAAGTCGAGCAGGCGGGTCGGATATTGGCCGGTGAAGCAGGCGTCGCAGAATTGCGGCTGGTCGTCGTCGCGGCCGGCCTCGCCCACGGCACGGTAGAGCCCGTCGATCGAGAGGAAGCCGAGCGAATCGACGCGGATGAACTCGGCCATCTCTTCCACCGACATGCGCGAAGCCAGCAGCTTCGACTTCTCCGGCGTGTCGACGCCGTAGAAGCACGACGCGCTGGTTGGCGGCGAGGCGATGCGCATGTGCACTTCCTTGGCGCCGGCGTCGCGCACCATCTGCACGATCTTCTGGCTGGTGGTGCCGCGAACGATCGAATCGTCGACCAGCACCACGCGCTTGCCCTCGATCATGCGGCGGTTGGCGTTGTGCTTCAGCTTGACGCCCATGTGGCGGATCGAATCGCCTGGCTGGATGAAGGTGCGGCCGACATAGTGGTTGCGGATGATGCCGAGCTCGAAGGGAATGCCCGCCGCCTGGGAAAAGCCGATCGCCGCCGGCGTGCCGGAGTCCGGCACCGGCACGACGATGTCGGCCTCGACCGGATTTTCCTGCGCCAGTTCGGCGCCGATGCGCTTGCGCACCTCATAGACGTTGCGGCCTTCGACCGAAGAGTCGGGCCGGGCGAAGTAGACATATTCGAAGATGCAGAAGCGGGTCTTCTGCGGTTCGAACGGGAACAGGCTCTCGATGCCCTTGGAAGTGACGACGACCATCTCGCCGGGTTTCAGGTCGCGCACGAAACGGGCGCCGATGATGTCGAGCGCGCAGGTCTCGGAGGCCAGGATCCAGGCGCCGTCGAGATCGCCCAGAACCAGCGGGCGGATGCCGAGCGGATCGCGGCAGCCGATCATCTTCTTGGCCGTCATCGCCACCAGCGAGAAGGCGCCCTCGACCTGACGCACCGCGTCGATGAAGCGCGAGTTGAGATCCCGTTCCTTGCTGGTCGCAACCAGGTGCAAAAGTGTCTCGGTATCGGAAGTGGAGGAGAAGATCGCGCCTTGCTGCTGCAGCGCGCGCTGCACGGTCATGGCGTTGGTGAGGTTGCCGTTATGGGCGACGGCGAAGCCGCCATCGGCCAACTCCGCGAAGAAGGGCTGGATGTTGCGCATGCCGGCGCCGCCAGTGGTGGCGTAGCGCGTGTGGCCGATGGCGCGGTTGCCTTGCAGGCTGTCGATGACGCGTTGCTTGGTGAAGGTGTCGCCGATCAGGCCGACATGGCGTTCGACATGGAACTGGGTGCCGTCATAGGAGACGATGCCGGCCGCTTCCTGGCCACGATGCTGCAGCGCATGCAGACCAAGTGTGACGATGGCTGCCGCATCCTGCCGGCCAAAGATGCCGAACACGCCGCACTCGTCATGGAAATGATCGTCAGCCTCGGCGGAAAGCACGTCGTTTGCGTCTGCCATCTTAAGCTCCGCTAAAATCGCCATATAAGGCCGTCGCGCGTCGAAAGCAACGCACTGCGTGCGGTCGTTCACATGGATCGACCGTCCGACGTCCAGTTTGGGGCCTCAGTTCGCCGGCGCAGGCTGCGGCTTGGCCGTGTTGTCGGCAGGACCGGCGTCGTTGTCGTCGGGCGCCGGCGCATTGGCGTCGTCGCCACCGGTTGGAGCATCCGCCGCCGGTGCGTCCGGCGCGGCGGGCGTCTCGGCGGCCGGCTGATTCGGATTGAGCTTCTTGAGGATGGCGTTTTCCGGGTCCTCTGGCAGCAGGCTTTCGAGCTTGGCGCCGATCTGTTCCAGCAGCGGCCGCGACTTGGCTTCCGTGACCCAGGCCGGGGCCTTGGCGCCGGCCAGCCAGTTGAAGAACAGCAGCGCCACCGCGACGACCAGGATGCCGCGCGCGGCGCCGTAGAGAAAGCCGAGCGTGCGGTCGAGCGCGCCGATGCGCGAATCAATGATCCAGTCGGCGAGCTTCATGGTGATGACCGACACGACGATCAGCGCGATGATGAAGACGACGCCGGCAGCCGCCGCCATGGCGATCTTTTCGTTGTCGATATAGGGCTTCAGGTAGGGCAGGACCGGTTTGTAGAAGAAGAAGGCGGCCGCGGCCGCCGCCGCCCACGAAACAACCGAAAGCACCTCGCGCGAAAAGCCGCGAACCATGGCGAGCATCGCCGAGACCAGGGTGAAGCCGACGAGAATTCCGTCAAGCAGCGTAATCGGCATGTCTTTGGCCCCACTCCGATCTCATTTTCACGGCTCGGCGAGCCGCGTCACTCTTCATCGTCGACACGGCTGCGCCGTGAGCCGGCTATGCGCGCCACGAGGTCGGCAAGCTCGGTGGGTTGGAAAGCGCCGGCCCCGATCCCTCCGGCAAGTTCCTCGCTGCCCAAGGGCAGAACCGCGCTACCAAAACCCAGCTTTTCGGCTTCCTTGAGGCGCTGCTGCGCATGCGCAACCGGCCTCACCGCTCCCGAAAGGCTGATTTCGCCGAAATAGACGCAATCGGCGGGAAGGGCAAGACCGGTGAGCGAGGAAACCAGTGCGGCGGCGACCGCGAGATCGGCCGCCGGCTCGCTGATGCGATAGCCGCCGGCGACGTTGAGATAGACGTCATGCTGCCCGAAACGGACACCGCAATGCGCCTCCAGCACCGCCAGCACCATCGACAACCGCGCGCCGTCCCAGCCGACCACCGCCCGGCGCGGCGTGCCGAGTGAGGAGGGTGCGACCAGCGCCTGGATCTCGACCAGAACGGGCCTGGTGCCTTCCATGCCGGCGAAAACCGCCGCTCCCGGCGATTTCGCGTGCCGTTCGCCAAGAAAAAGTTCGGACGGGTTGGAGACCTCGCGCAGACCCTTGTCCGACATTTCGAAGACGCCGATCTCGTCGGTCGGTCCGAAGCGGTTCTTCACCGTGCGCAGGATGCGGAAGTGGTGGCCGCCTTCGCCCTCGAAATAGAGTACGCCGTCGACCATGTGCTCGACCACGCGCGGACCCGCTATCTGGCCCTCCTTGGTGACATGGCCGACCAGCACGATCGCGGCGCCCGTGGATTTCGCGTAGCGGATCATTGCCTGCGCGGCGGCGCGTACCTGGGTAACCGTGCCCGGCGCCGAATCGGCAAGATCGGTCCACAGTGTCTGGATCGAATCGAGGATAACCAGATCCGGCCGCTTGCCGTCGGCGATCGTGGCGAGGATGTCCTCGACATTGGTCTCGGCCGCCAGTTCCACGGGCGCCGACGCGACGCCGAGACGCTGCGCACGCAGCCTGATCTGGGCAACGGCCTCTTCGCCCGAGACATAGACGATGCGATGACCCTTGGAGGCAAGAGCGGCCGCGGCCTGGGTGAGCAGCGTCGACTTGCCGATGCCGGGATCGCCGCCGACCAGCAGTGCCGAGCCGCGCACGAAGCCGCCGCCAGTGGCGCGGTCGAGTTCGCCGATGCCCGAGACGATGCGCGGTGCGTCCTCGATGTCGCCCGAAAGCGTGGTCAGCACCACGGCCCGGCCCTTGCGGGCATTGCGCGTGTTGGCAGGCCCCGAGCCGATGCCGCCTGACGTGCCTTCCTCGACCAGCGTGTTCCACTCGCCGCAGGCATCGCATTTGCCGGCCCAGCGCTGGTGCACCGAACCGCAATTCTGGCAGATGAACTGGACGCGGGATTTGGCCACGCTTTTACCTTCCCGCGCGCTTGCGGACGCCGCGATCCTCCGCGCCCCCTTCTGTCCTGCCGGACAGAGGGAAGCGTCGTAGGACGCCTTGCTTCCGTATTTCTGTTGCGACCGCGGGCAAGAGGCTACTCAAACCTCTCCGCGATGTGGTGCTCTTCCGCCAAATCCGAGAAGCGGGTGAATTCGCCGTGGAAGGCGAGCGTGACCGAGCCGGTCGGCCCGTGGCGCTGCTTGGCCACGATCACCTCGGCCTTGCCGCGCATCTCGTTCATGTCATTTTCCCACTTGACGTATTCCTCGGTGCCGAGCTTCGGCTCGCGGTTCTTGAGGTAATATTCCTCGCGATAGACGAAGATGACGACGTCGGCGTCCTGCTCGATCGAACCGGATTCGCGCAGGTCGGAGAGCTGCGGGCGCTTGTCGTCGCGGCTTTCGACCTGACGCGAGAGCTGCGACAGCGCGATGATCGGCACGGCCAGTTCCTTGGCCAGCGCCTTCAGGCCCGTGGTGATCTCGGTGATTTCCTGCACGCGGTTCTGCGAAGACTTGGCGGATGAGCCCTGCATCAGCTGGATATAGTCGATGACGATCAGGTCGAGGCCACGCTGGCGCTTCAGGCGACGCGCGCGGGCAGACAACTGGGCAATGGAAATACCGCCGGTCTGGTCGATGAACAGCGGGATCTTCTGCATGGTCTGCGAACAGGCGACCAGCTTTTCGAAATCCATTTCGCTGATTTCGCCGCGGCGGATCTTCGAGGAAGAGATTTCCGTCTGTTCGGAAATGATACGGGTTGCGAGCTGTTCGGACGACATTTCGAGCGAGAAAAACCCGACGACACCGCCATTGGCCGCCTTGAACGAGCCGTCGGCCTGCTGCGCCGGCTCGTACATCTCGGCAATGTTGAAGGCGATGTTGGTGGCGAGCGATGTCTTGCCCATGCCTGGACGGCCGGCGATGATGATCAGATCGGACGACTGCAGGCCGCCCATGCGGCGGTCGAGATCGCGCAAGCCGGTGGCGAGGCCCGACAGACCGCCGTCGCGCATATAGGCGGCGTTGGCCATGTCGACCGCGGTCTTGACCGCGTCGGTGAAGCTCTCGAAGCCGCCGTCATAGCGCCCGGTTTCAGCCAGCTCGAACAGGCGGCGCTCGGCGTCCTCTATCTGTTCGGAAGGCGACATGTCGACAGGTGCGTCATAGGCGATGTTGACCATGTCCTCGCCGACCGTGATCAGCGCCCGGCGCGTCGCCAAGTCATAGATGGCGCGGCCGTAATCGGTGGCGTTGACGACGGTGACGGCTTCCACCGCCAGCCGCACGACATATTGCGCCACCGTCATGTCGCCGACCTTTTCGTCGGCCGGCAGGAAGGTCTTCAGCGTGATCGGCGTCGCCGCCTTGCCCATGCGGATCAACTCGGCCGCGACGTCGAAGATCTTGCGGTGCAGGGGTTCATGGAAATGGCCGGACTTCAGGAAGTCGGACACTCGGTAGAAGGCATCGTTGTTGACGAGGATGGCGCCAAGCAGCGCCTGCTCGGCCTCGATGTTGTTGGGCGATTCGCGATAGAGCGGTTGCTCCGCGACGCCGAATTTTCGCGCTGCCTCTGCCATGATGTCCCCGATTTAGATCCCGGCCTTTCGATATCAGAACTGGACAAGTCGATGCTGACTTTTCTGCAACAGCTCGTGTCGAAGCGGCCTTGATGCTCGCGATTCACAGCCAACATTTTTCCGTGGAAAGAATCGCAATTGACTCGAATCGAGAGTTGCGAGTTTAGCGTTTCTCGAAGGAGAACAAAACAGGAAAGTGGGCGATGATTGACACCGGATTGCAGAGCGTCTTCATTTCATCTCACGCCAGCGCATCGCCCCAGTCCAGCCGCCGCGCCACCTTGAAGGCGTCGCCGTCGCGTTTGGTGAAGAGCTTTTCGTCGGCATTGCCGTCTGCCTCGCATAATTTCAGCGACACCTTGCCGGATCCTGACTTCGGTGGCGCGATCACCCGTGCGGCGGGGGAGGCAGCCGGCTGGCGCGAAGCAGCGACATAGATGAATTTCTCATCTTCCCACGGCACCTCCGCGTCCTTGGCCAGCCGGTGCAGGCGCGAGCGGGCGACGCGGCGGGCAAAGTGGCACCAGTCGGGTGGGTTGAGCGGGCAGGGTGCTTCGTGCGGGCAAGGCGCCAGCAGATGCGCGCCGGCGGCGATCAGTTGCTGGCGCACCGCCAGAATTCGCAGCCAGCCCGCCGGCGTTCCCGGCTCGACGATCAGCAACGTGTCCGTCGTGAGTTGCCATAGCCGATCGACCATTTTGGGCAAAGATGCCGGCACGATCTCGTCCAGCACATAGGCGCATGTGACGAGGTCGGCCGGTTGAAGATCGGCAAGGTCTGTCGTGACATCGCCGGCCTGCCAGATGGTCCGAGCCGCGATTGCGCCGGCCGCGAGCGTCTCGCCGATCTTGCGCACCGCGGCACTCGCCTCCAACAACGTTGCCAGTTCCAGTTCAGGCCAGAGATTGCTGGCGGCCCAAAGCACCGTACCAGGGCCGGCGCCAACGTCGAGCAAGGTCACAGGCGTGAAATCCGGCCGGGCTTCGGCGAGCGCATCGAGGCTGGCGCGGACCGCCGCGTAGGTCGCCGGCATCCGCATCGTCAGATACGCCTTGACCGCCATGTCCTGCGCCATGTGCAGGCGCCCGTCGCGCAGTTCGGCGCGGTAGCGGTCGGACAGGATTTTTGCTGCCTGCTTCAGGTCCGGCAGCGGCACCTTTTCCAAAATGCGATCGACAGCCTGTCGAAGAGTGGCCGGCAGTTCCACGGCCTATGCCCCTCTCGGTGCGAGCAGGATGATCGAGGCGCCGGCCATGCAGAGCGCCGCACCGGCAAGGTCCCAGCGATCGGGCCGCACGCCCTCGACCAGCCACAACCAGGCGAGCGAGGCAGCGATGTAGATACCGCCGTAAGCGGCATAGGCGCGGCCGGCCGCACTGATGTCGACCAATGCCAGAAGCCAGGCGAACACAAGCAGCGAGGCAAAGCCCGGCACCAGCCAGAGGGGCGACTTCTCCAGTCGCCACCACGCCCACACCGAAAAGCAGCCGGCGATCTCGGCCAGCGCCGCGGCTGTGTAGAGGAGATAGGTCATGAAAAAGGCCTCGCTTCGATCACGAGGCCCTTTTCGGGGCAGGAGCCGGCAATGGCAAGCACCAATAACGCGTCCTGACAGCGCCGTTCCTATTCCGCCACCTTGCGTCGGCGGGCGGGCTTGGCGGGCTTCTCGGCGGGAGCCGCCTCGCGGCGGCCCATATCTTCACGGTGCCCCATATCTTCACGGTGCCCCATGTCGCGCATTTCCAGAGCTTTTTCGCATTTGGCCATATAGTCGCGCGTCATCGGCAGCGTGTCGTTCGTCTTGGTGATCTGGAACTGGAAAATCACCAGATCCTGCCAACGGAAGGCGGCTTCCGAGGCGGCCAGATAGAACTCCCACATGCGGCAGAAGCGTTCGTCATAGATAGCCTTGGCCTTGTCGCGGTTGGCGGCGAAGTGCTGGCCCCAGTGCTTCAGCGTGTCGGCATAGTGGAGCCGCAGGATCTCGACGTCGGTGACCACGAGGCCGGACTTCTCGATCGCCGGCAGTACTTCGGACATTGCCGGAATGTAGCCGCCCGGGAAAATATACTTGCGGATGAAGGCGCTGGTCGCCCATGGCACGCCGGAGCGGCCGATCGTGTGCAGGAGCATGACACCATCAGGCTTCAGCAATGTTGCCGCCTTGTCGAAGAAGGTCCGGTAATGGTTGACGCCGACATGCTCGAACATGCCGACCGAGACGATGCGGTCGAAGCGTTCGTTGAGCTCGCGATAATCCTTCAGCTCGAAATGGACGTGGTTCTCCAGCCCTTGCGCATGCGCCCGGTCGGTGGCGACGCCATGCTGTTCGGTCGACAGCGTCACGCCTTGTACGTCGACGTCGAAGGCTTTGGCGAGGTAGAGGCCAAGCCCGCCCCAGCCGGAGCCGATGTCGAGCACCGTCTGGCCGGCCTTCAGCCGGAGTTTGGCGGCGATATGGCGCTTCTTGGCGGCCTGCGCCTCGTCCAGCGTCATGTCCGGTTGCTCGAAATAGGCGCAGGAATACTGCATGTCCTCATCGAGGAAGAGCCGGTAGAGCTCGCCCGACAGATCGTAGTGGCGCTGCACGTTGCGGCGCGAGCGCGAGGCGGTGTTGATCTGCTGCAGGCGGCGGAAGGCGTGGCGCAGGCCCTCGATGGCTTTCGACCAGGTTGCGTCGATGCCGCCGCTGCCCATGTTCTGGAAGGCAATGCGCATCAGTCCGAGCACGCCGCCTTCAAGAATGTCCAGCTCGCCGTCCATGTACGATTCAGGCACCGCCAGCATCGGGTCGAAGGTGATGGCGCGCTCTGCATGCCGGGTCTTGATGTGCATATGCACCGGCTCGCCGCTGCCGTCGCCGAAGATGAATGTCGAACCCTGCGGCCCGGTTACTTTGAGATTGCCCGTGCGCACCAGGCGGTCGAGAACGCGCTTCAACAGAATATTCATTGTCCGATGTCCCCTCGCGGTCAGACAGGCTGTCCTACTCTGCATCAATATATAGGGTTTCGAAAAGTTCCTTTTGGCACAAAAATGCCCGGGCGAGAGGCCCGGGCATTGGTCCAGAAATGGCTGGAAAGCCGTGGTCCGAGTGGCTCGGACCTGTGCGATCAGGCGTTTTCTTCGCCGCCTTCGAACTCGGCATTCGGATCGAAGAAGTTTTCCGGCCGCGCATTGTCGTTGATGTCGTCGCCATAAATGGCTTCGGCGGTGGTCAGCGTCTCGCCCTTGGCCTGGCGCTCGGCTTCGTCAGCCGTGCGGGCGATGTTGAGCGTGATGGTGACTTCGACTTCCGGATGCAGCGCGATCGCCACATTGGTGACGCCGATGGTCTTGATGGGCTGGTTGAGCTGGATCTGGTTGCGGTTGACCGTGAAGCCTTCCGCGGTCAGCAGGTCGGCGATGTCGCGCGTCGACACCGAACCGTAGAGCTGACCGGTTTCACCGGCCGAGCGAACGGCGATGAAGCTCTTGCCGTCGAGCTTTTCGGCAACCTCCGCGGCTTCAGACTTGCGCTCGAGGTTGCGGGCTTCGAGCTGGGCGCGCTGGCCTTCGAACTTCTTTTTGTTGGCTTCGTTGGCGCGCAACGCCTTGCCCTGCGGCAGCAGGAAGTTGCGGGCAAAACCGTCCTTGACCTTGACGGTATCGCCCATCTGGCCGAGGCGGGAGACGCGTTCGAGAAGGATGACGTCCATGATTATGTTCCTTTTGGTTGGGCGTCCGTCCACAAGGCCGACGCCGAATTCTCTGGAACAGGTCAGGAAGCAAAAAGGGCGTTGCCGCCGGTGTCGCTGTCCTGCCTGTCGCGGCAGTTAGAGGTTTTGACCTCAACTCGGGATTTGATGCTAATCGGTCATGCCCGTCATGGCCGATGATAGGAACGGGCGGCGAACCGCCCGTTCGGAAGAATTAGCGAACCACGTAGGGCAGCAGGCCGAGGAAACGGGCGCGCTTGATCGCCTTGGCGAGCTCGCGCTGCTTCTTCTGGCTGACGGCGGTGATGCGCGACGGCACGATCTTGCCGCGCTCGGAAATGTAGCGCTGCAGCAGACGCACATCCTTGTAGTCGATCTTCGGTGCGTTGGCGCCGGAGAACGGGCAGGTCTTGCGGCGGCGATGGAAAGGGCGCCGGGTCGGGATCTGGTTGATGTCGACCATTATTCTGCACCCCCTTCAAAACCTTCGCGCGGACGGCGCGGACCACGATCGCCGCCTTCGCGATCGCCGAACGAACGCGGGCCACGATCGCCGCGGTCGCCGAAGCTGCGCGCCGGACGATCGCCACGGTCGCGATCGCCGAAGCCGCCGCGCTCGGAGCGCTCTTCGCGCTTCTGCATCATGGCCGAAGGGCCTTCCTCATGCGCCTCGACCTTGATGGTCAGGAAACGCAGCACGTCCTCGGACAGACCCATCTGGCGCTCCATCTCGTTGAGCGCCGCCGGCGGGCAGGTGAGGTCCATCAGCGTGTAGTATGCCTTCCGGTTCTTGTTGACCCGGTAGGTGAGGGACTTCAGTCCCCAGTTCTCGACCCGGCCGACGGACCCGCCATTTGCTGCGATGACGCCCTTGTACTGTTCGACAAGCGCATCGACCTGCTGCTGCGAGAGGTCCTGCCGGGCAAGAAACACATGTTCGTAAAGAGCCATTATGTATCAGTGCCTTTCTTCGTTTCTCTCCCGGTTCCCGGCGGCAAAAGCCTCTGCAACTTCTCTGACCCGCGTGTGCCTCGAACGGCGCGGGGAAGAAAGGAGCATGACGAGACGGTCGAGAGCGGAGACACGGGAGGCGGAAGCGCTTCTGGCATCACACGAAGGTTCTAGAAAAAACCTCCGGCCCTCCGTTCAGCCCCCAGCTGGGACCGGCAGATTGGCGGCGTCTATACAGCAATCCGCTGATAAGGCAAGGGCAAGCGGCATCCCCGATGTCGCAGCCACCGCAAAATCAAGCTGCGGCGCGCGCAAGACCTGGCGATTTTCCCGGCAACTGGCGCTTAACCACAATGTCAGCCTGCGCCGGGTTGAGCCCCACCGTCAACGGTCGATTCATCATGCAACATGCAGAAGACCGGGCAACCGCGCATATCAAGCGGCAGGCATTTCCGGGGGTAAGGATGCTTCTCAACAGATTCTGGCGCTCGAAGAGCGGCAATTTCGCGCTTCTGATGGGGTTGGGGCTGCCAGCCATTCTGTCAGCCGTGGCCTTCGCGACCGATGTCTCGACCATGATGCGGGCGAAGAGCAACCTGCAGAACGCGCTCGATTCCGCAAACCTTGCCTCGTCGCATCTTGGCGATCTGGACATTACCCGCACCGACGCCTTCAACCGCTATTTCCAGGCAAACATCGCCGGGCATGGCGAACTCGTCAACGCGCAGGCGACGCTGACCGCCGACAAGGGCGTCAATTTCATCAAGACCAAGGCGGTCGCCTCGGCCGACGTCAATCTGAACTTCGCTTTCCTGTTTGGCCAAAGCAAGCACATCGTGGTCGATGCCTCGGCGGTCGAATCGAACAATCAGCTCGAAGTCGTGCTGGTGCTGGACAATACTGGCTCGATGCGCGGCGCCCGTATGACGGCGCTCAGGGCCGCGACCAAATCATTGCTCGATACTCTCGAATCGACAAAATCGCCGACGCGCCAGGTCCGTGCCTCACTGGTGCCATTCGTCACGGCCGTGAACGTCAATGGCGACGGGTTCGACCCGTCCTGGATCGATATGGACGGCAAATCCTCGACCAACGGCATAAATTTCCCCGTCATCGACGGCAAACGCCCGAACCACATGGCGCTGTTCAAGCAGCTCAAGGACACCGGATGGGCCGAGCCCGGATGGAACGACACGGGATGGAAGGGCTGCGTGGAGGCGCGGCCCGGCGCCTACAACATTTCCGACACGCCGCCCGATCCGACCAAGCCCGACACGCTGTTCGTTCCCTATTTTGCGCCGGATGATCCCGGAGATGCGCAGATGCCGTCCAGCACCTATGGCAATGAGGCAAAATACTACAACAATTCTTATCTCGCCGACACCGGCGACACGATCAAGCTGGACAAACAGAAAGGCAACAACCGGCTCGGCATCGACTTCAGCGGCCTCGGCAGCGATCCCGACAAAGCCACCAAGGAAAAAGTCGCCAAATATGTGGCGCCAGACAAGGAACTTATCACCGAGACAGGAACTTCCATCACCGTTGGCCCGAACCGTTCCTGCCCGACCCCTGTCGTTCCCTTGACCGAAGATTTCGACAAGCTGCGCAAGGCGGCAAGCCAGATGACCGAGTGGAACGGCTCGGGCACCAACGTGTCGGAGGGCCTGTCGTGGGGCATGCGTGTGCTGTCGCCCGCTCCGCCTTATACCGACGGGGCGCCGTGGAAGACGCCTGGCATCAGCAAAATCGTGCTGTTGCTCACCGACGGTGAGAATGTCGTCTATGGTGCTAGCGAACAGCCGACGAAATCCGACTACACATCCTATGGCTATCTGGCGGGTGGCCGCTTCGGGTCGGATAACCAGGCCACGGCGGCCCGCAATGTCGACGGCTGGACCAAGAGCGTCTGCACGCAGTTGAAGAACGAGGGCGTGCAAATCTATACTCTGGTGCTGCAATCCGACACGCCCGCCAACCGCACGCTTTACAGCGCCTGCGCTTCCGACCCGAGCAACTATTATGCCGTCAATGACCCGACCAAACTGCCGGACGTGTTCCTGCAGATCGCCAACAAGTTCTCGAAGCTGCAATTGACGAATTGAACCGATGGCCCGAGAGCATCGGGCCTGAGCCGACCGGTCGGCTCAACTCGTATGGGAGACAACCTTGTCGACCGTTTCAGGGAAGAAGTCGGGTGCCGCGAGGCGTTTGCCGAACATCATGTCATATTGCAACAGACGGAAATCGCGAATCGCCGGGTCGATCTCCTTCTGCCGAGCCCAGTCGGACGTCGCCTCGCCCGTCGGCGTCAGCAACAAGTTGCGGTCGACGACGCGATAGCGCTCCCGCATCTCGCCCAGGAAACCGGTGTAGTAGGGGTGGGTAATGCCTGCGGCGGTCAGGATATGATAGGGCAGGAAGGCAGGGCTCACCGTCCCCAGATTCTCGACCGGGCCCGAGCGGTTCGACCAGATGATCAGCGGTGTCGCGTGGTGTTCGAGAGCCGCCTCCGGTGTCGGTTCCTTGCGTGGCGCGACATTGTCCTTCAGGAAGCCGGTCTCGACATAGACCGGTCCGAGCGGCGGCAGGTGGTCACCGAAAAAGGCGACAATCGTTGGCCGCTCGCGCGTCTTGGCCCATTCGATCAGCCGCTCGAGGCCGCGGTCCGCGTCGGCTGAACCCTCGGCGTAGGAGATCAGCGAGTCACGCGCCCACTGGCTGATCGGGGCTTGCACCGAGTGGGTCGGGTTTGAATAGCGGTTCGGTTCATACGGGCCATGGTTTTGCAGGCTGACGGCGAAGAAGAAGACCGGGTCGTCGCTGGCGTTGGCTTCCCGGATGATCTCGTCGGTCATCGCGGCGTCGGATGCCAGCGGTCCGCGCTTTTCCATGGGCGGCAGCGTCTCTTCCGATTTGAAGTCGTTGAAGCCGAAATCGGCATAGACCGCGCCGCGATTCCAGAACCAGTTTGTGCCTGGATGGATGGCGCGTGCCCTATAGCCTTCGCTCTTCAGGAAGGTCGCCATCGACGGCGTCGGGGTGCGTACATATTGCTGGTAGGGGATGCTGCCGGCCGGCAGGAAGGCGTTCGAGAACCCGGTAAGCGCTTCGAATTCGATGTTGGCGGTCATGCCGCCGAATTCAGGCGAGAACATCGAGCCCGAGCGGAGCGCCCGCACATTGGGGATCGGATCGGGGGTGATGGTGACGCCGGGCAGCTTGGTCGAATCCCAGAAGGATTCGCTCATGACGACGATGATGTCGGGCTTCTCGGTAGGTACCGAGGCCGTCACATTGGTTCGGTCAATGGCCGCAATTGCCTTGTCGGAATAGCCTGGTGGTGCCGAGACATGCGCCATCGGGACGTTGAGCGCGAAGGCGAGCGCAAAGCCGTTGGAGGCATAGTTTTCCTTCTGGTCCCACATGATGGGGATGATCTGCAGCCGGTCCCGCGTCCACGAGAAAGTGGCGTAGTCCATGATCGAGACGAAGAAGGCGAGCAGCGGCACCGCCAGCGTCAGCCGGGCAAGGCGGCCCTTGTGGCTGAGGGCTGGAACCTCGCGGCGCCAAAGCCGCCAACCGTAGACGAGCAGGGACAGGCCGGCGACGATGCCCGCGACCATGGCGAGCGCGGTCATAGGCCGCTCGCGCACCAGCAGCGGCAGCAGGGCGAAGATCTGGCGGGCATAGAGAAAATCCGTCGGATAGAGCGGATCGCCGAGATAATGCGACTTCTGGTGGCCGACAAAGGCCAGCGACAGGGTCAGCGGCGCCACGATCATCAGGCTCTGATGACTGCGCCCGAGGACCGCGTCGAGACCGATCAGGACCAGCGCGAACACGACGATGGTTGTCCAGCCCGGCTTGAACGGCTGCAGGAAGAAGGAAACGGTGCCGGCAACATCGCCGCGCACGATCAGTTCGATGGCGAACACCAGCACGGCCGAGATCGCCAGGCTGATCAGCCCGTAACGGACGACCGGCCATCGCCGGCCCGGGAGATAGCCGGTGGACGGATCGTCTTCCAGGAACTGCGGCACGGCGTTGCCGGCACGTTTGGAGCTCTTTGCCACTTTAACTTCCCACCCCAAGACAATCCATGTCATTCGATTGTCATATAATTGTCACGCAAAGCTAGCGCCTGTGACGAAAATAAGAAGAGCCAGCAAACGATTCGTGAGCGGTTTTCATCAGGTGTGATCGCCGCAAAGCCCTTTGGGAACAGGCGCTCGGCGCATGGTTCGGATTAGGCGCCGGGTTGAACCGGGCTTGACTTGGCGGCCTGCCTTGCGTCACAGGCAGGGAAAATTCGTAGTATCAGGCAAGCAAAACAAGTCTGGGGAGCCCTCGCATGGCCGTCGCATTCACCTTTCCAGGACAAGGAAGCCAGGCTGTCGGCATGGGCAAGGATCTTGCCGATGCCTTTCCAGAGGCGCGCAGGATCTTCCAGGAAGTCGATGACGCTCTTGGCGAAAACCTGTCGAAGCTGATCTGGGAAGGTCCCGAAGAGACCCTGACGCTGACGGCCAATGCGCAGCCGGCCCTTATGGCGGTATCGCTGGCGGCGATCAGGGCGCTGGAAGCGCGCGGTTTCTCGCTGAAGGACAAGGTCGCCTATGTCGCCGGCCATTCGCTGGGCGAATATTCGGCACTCGCCGCCGCCGGCTTCGTTTCCGTTGCCGATGCCGCCCGTCTGCTGCGCATTCGCGGCAACGCCATGCAGGCGGCGGTGCCGGCCGGCGAGGGCGCCATGGCGGCGATCATCGGATTGGAGCAGGCCGATGTCGAAGCTGCCTGTGCCGAGGCAGCCCTGGGCGCTGGCAAGGGCGCTGCCTGCCAGGTGGCGAACGACAATGGCGGCGGTCAGCTGGTCATATCAGGCACGAGAGCCGCGGTGGAACTGGCGGCGAGACTGTGCACCGAAAAGGGTGCCAAACGGGCCCTGATGCTGCAGGTTTCGGCGCCTTTCCATTCCGCGCTGATGACACCGGCGGCCGAGATCATGCGCGAGGCGCTGGCGAGCGTCGCGAGGGCCGCGCCGGTGGTGCCCATCGTCTCCAACGTCACCGTCACTCCGACTAGTGACCCCGATGAGATCGCACGGCGTCTGGTCGAACAGGTGGTTGCCCGCGTGCGCTGGCGCGAAACGGTGGAATGGTTCGGCGCCAACGGCGTCTCCACGCTTTACGAGATCGGCGCCGGCAAGGTGCTTTCGGGCCTGGCGCGGCGCATCAACCGCGACATCGCCACCGCCTCTGTAGGTTCCGCGGCCGAGGTCGAGGCGGCATTGGCGGCGCTTGCATAAAACGCCATTTGATACCATCCCTATGCGGGGTGCCCTCTTCTCAACCTGGAGACAAAAATGTTCGAATTGACCGGCCGCAAGGCGCTTGTCACCGGCGCAACGGGGGGCATCGGCGAGGCGATCGCCAGGGTGCTGCATGCGCAGGGCGCGATCGTCGGCCTGCACGGCACGCGCCTCGAGAAACTGGAAACGCTGGCCTCCGAACTGGGCGACCGGGTCAAGCTGTTCCCGGCCAACCTGTCGAACCGCGACGAGGTCAAGACACTCGGCCAGAAGGCGGAGGCCGATCTCGAGGGCGTCGACATTCTGGTCAACAATGCCGGCATCACCAAGGACGGCCTGTTCGTGCGCATGTCGGACGCCGACTGGGATACGGTGCTGGAGGTTAACCTCACCGCCGTTTTCAGGCTGACCCGTGAACTGACCCACCCGATGATGCGCCGCCGCCATGGCCGCATCATCAACATCACTTCGGTGGTCGGCGTGACCGGCAATCCCGGCCAGGCGAATTACTGTGCCTCCAAGGCCGGTATGATCGGCTTGTCGAAGTCGCTGGCGCAGGAGATCGCCACCCGCAACATCACCGTCAACTGCGTCGCTCCGGGCTTCATCGAATCGGCGATGACCGACAAGCTCAACGACAAGCAGAAAGAGGCGATCATGGCGGCGATCCCCACGAAGCGCATGGGCACCAGTGCCGAAGTGGCGTCCGCCGTTGCCTATCTGGCTTCGAACGAGGCCGCCTACGTAACCGGGCAGACCATTCATGTGAATGGCGGTATGGCGATGATCTGAGCGAGGATCTGAGCGAGGTCCGCGGTAACATCGCCGCGCTGTGAAAACCCACCATTTCGGCTTGGACCTTGGCTATTTTTCGTGTAATGCGGCCCGCAACCCGGCGGTTCGGGCAAAAACCGGTCCGTGGCCGTTGCGTTTCCGGCAGGACCATCTTTCAGCTTGATTAGCGGCATTCCGCCCGCTAACGAAGACAGACAAACAAAAGACGAGGATGCCCAAATGAGTGACACCGCAGAGCGCGTCAAGAAGATCGTCATCGAACACCTTGGCGTCGATGCCGACAAAGTGACGGAGCAGGCGAGCTTCATCGATGATCTGGGCGCTGACAGCCTCGACACGGTCGAACTGGTCATGGCGTTCGAAGAAGAATTCGGTGTCGAGATCCCCGATGACGCAGCCGAGACCATTCTGACCGTCGGCGATGCGGTGAAGTATATTGACAAGGCTTCGGCCTGACGCTTTCGGCAGTCATCACCGGGGAGGACCTGCGATGAGGCGTGTCGTCGTCACGGGCCTTGGCCTGGTTTCACCGTTCGGCATGGGCTTCGAGCACGGCTGGAAGGAACTGCTGACCGGCCGCAGCGCTGCCAAGCGCGTCACCGAGTTCGAGGTGGACGATCTTGCCTGCAAGATCGCCCACGTCATTCCGCGTGGCGACGGCTCCAACGGTACGCTCAATCCCGAATCCATTCTTGAGCCGAAGGAACTTCGCAAAATCGGCGACTTCATCCTGTACGGGATCGCGGCCGCCGATGAAGCGCTGAAGGATTCCGGCTGGCAGCCTTCAACCGAGGAGGAGCGTTGCGCCACTGGTGTGCTGATCGGCTCCGGCATCGGCGGTCTTGAGGGCATCGCCGAGAACGCGATCATCCTCAAGGAACGCGGCCCACGCCGCATCAGCCCGTTCTTCATTCCCGGAAATATCATCAATCTCGTGTCCGGCCAGGTTTCGATCCGGCACGGATTGAAAGGCCCCAACCACGCTGTGGTCACTGCTTGCTCGACCGGCGCGCACGCCATCGGCGACGCCGCCCGGCTGATCATCTTCGGCGATGCCGACATCATGCTGGCCGGTGGCGCCGAATCGCCGGTGACCCGGCTTTCGCTCGCCGGCTTCGCCGCCTGCCGGGCACTCTCGACCGAGCGCAACGATAGCCCGCAAACGGCCTCGCGGCCTTACGACCGCGACCGCGACGGCTTCGTCATGGGCGAGGGCGCCGGTGTCGTCGTGCTGGAAGAGCTCGAGCATGCCAAGGCGCGTGGAGCGAAGATTTATGCCGAGGTGACCGGCTACGGCCTGACCGGCGACGCCTATCACATCACCGCACCGGCAGAAGATGGCGACGGGGCCTTCCGTTGCATGACGGCGGCGCTGAACCGGGCAAAGCTTACGCCAGCCGATGTTGACTACATCAATGCGCACGGCACCTCGACCATGGCCGATACGATCGAACTCGGCGCTGTCGAGCGGCTGGTCGGCAATGCGGCGTCCAAGATTTCAATGTCGTCGACCAAGTCGTCGATCGGCCATTTGCTGGGAGCAGCCGGCGCGGCCGAAGCGATCTTTTCGATCCTCGCCATCCGCGACAATATCGCACCGGCGACCATCAACCTCGACAATCCCGAACGCGAAACCGCGATCGACCTTGTGCCGAACAAGCCACGCCCTCGCCAGATCGACGTAGCCCTGTCCAATTCCTTCGGCTTCGGCGGCACCAACGCCTCGCTCGTCTTCCAGCGGTATAATGGCTGACGGTCCGGCTACCGGCAATGCTTTGGCGTGCCGTCAATTTTGCCATATTCGCCCCTACTCTGCCGCAGGGGATTCGTTGAGAGATCGAACGGTAGGGCGAAATGAACACAAATCCGTCAGACAACGGAGAATTCGGGCAAAGGCCGGCGAATACCGGGCCGATCGTGCCGAAGACGGCCAGCGAGGCGCTGCGGCCGGAAGCCGGAACACCGCCGCCGAAACGCTCGCGCGCCTCGCGCAGCCAGGTCGTCGTGTTCATGAACTTCGTCATCTCCGCGGTGATGCTGGTCGTTCTGGCGGCGGGCGTGGCTCTCTATTTCGGCAAGCAGGAGTTTACCGAACCCGGCCCATCCGCCAATGGCGACACTTTCCTCGTCAAGCCCAACACTGGCGTCCAGGATATCGCCGACCAGCTTGAGCGCCGCGGACTAATCAGCGACGCCCGCGTTTTCCGCCTCGGCGTGCGTGCCTTCGGCAACGATTCCGCACTCAAGGCCGGAGAATACGAGATCAAGCCCAGGGCATCCATGCGCGACATCATGGAACTCCTGAAGAGCGGCAAGTCGGTGATGTACTCGCTGACTATTCCCGAAGGGCTGACGGTCGAGCAGGCCTTGCAGCGCATCGCCGACGAACCCGCCCTGAGCGGCGATATGCCGGCGAAGACGCCCCCCGAGGGCAGCCTTGCCACCGACACGCTACGCTTCACGCGTGGCGCAACGCGTCAGCAGATGGTCGACAAGCTGCTCGCCGATCAGAAGAAACTGGTCGATGAGGTGTGGCAGCGGCGCGCGCCGGATCTGCCCCTGGCCAACGTCGAGGACTTTGTCACCCTGGCCTCGATCGTCGAGAAGGAAACCGGCAAGGGCGATGAACGCTCACGGGTGGCTGCTGTCTTCCTGAACCGGTTGGCCAAGGGCATGCGCCTGCAGTCCGATCCGACCATCATCTATGGTCTGTTTGGCGGCAAGGGCAAGCCGGTGGACCGCCCGATCTACCAGTCCGACATCCAGAAGCAGACGCCTTACAACACCTATGTGATCAGCGGCCTGCCGCCGACGCCTATCGCCAATCCAGGCCGCGCGGCCCTCGAGGCCGTGGCCAATCCGTCGAAGACCGACGACCTCTATTTCGTCGCCGACGGCACGGGCGGTCACGTCTTTGCGTCGACCCTGAACGAGCATAATGAAAACGTCGCCCGCTATCGCGCGCTGCAGAAGAAGCAGACCGATGAAGCAGCCAAGGCCGCCGCTGCCGCCGGTACCAGCGGCAGTGCCGACAAGCCTGCTGCCGACAACCCTGCTTCCGACAAGCCTGCTGACGACAGCGACGGCACCGGTGGCGACAACGGCAATGCCGGCGGTGATGCGGGCGCGGTCCAGTAAGGTGAAGAAAGGCGTTGCCTGGAAGGCGGCGGCCTGACATTTGAAGGAACGCCGGGCGTCCGATTTCGACGCACTCGCGGTGTGGTCATTTTAAGCCGCGCTTGCCCCTCCGGAAAACCGTTTCGGGGCAAGGCGCCAGGGGTGTACAGGGCGACATGAATTTGCAGAGCATGACCGGTTTTGCGCGCGTCGTCGCCGAGTATGACGGCACCGCGATTGCCTGGGAAGTCAAATCCGTCAATGGCAAGAGCGTCGAGGTTCGCCTGCGGCTGCCTCAGGGATTCGAGCGGCTGGAGCCTGTGGTCAGGCAAACGCTGCAGAAGCGTTTCGCCCGCGGCAATTTCCAGGCGACGCTGACCATCGGCCGCGCCGCCAGCGCGCAGACGCAACCTGTCGTCAACGAGGCGTTTTTGAAAGATCTCGCCGGTCTGGCCAAGCGGCTGCAGGAACAGTTCGGCGTTGCGCCCGCGACGGCTGACGGATTGCTGTCGCTGCGTGGCGTGCTCGACGTTGCCGAAACCATCGAAACCGAAGAAGTGCGGGCCGCGCTCGATACCGCCATCATGGCCGCGCTGGACGTGGCGCTGAACGGCCTGGAACAGGCCAGGCAAGGCGAGGGCGCCGCGCTGGCCGTGCTTTTGTCCGGCCATATCGACACCATCGAGACACTGACCCTGCGCGCGGAAGCCGACCCGTCACGCGATACCGCGGCGATCCGCGAACGCATTGCCGAGCAGGTCCGGCTGCTGATGGACGCATCCGCCAATCTGGATGCAAGCCGGCTGCACATGGAGGCGGCGTTCCTTGCCACCAAGGCCGATATTCGCGAAGAGATCGACCGGCTGAAAACGCATGTCGCGTCTGGCCGGGCCTTGCTCGAGGGCGGCGGCGCGGTCGGCCGCAAGCTCGATTTTCTGGCACAGGAATTTAACCGCGAATCGAATACGCTGTGTTCGAAGTCGAATGCCGCCGCCGTCACCGCGATCGGGCTGGAACTGAAGGCGGTCGTCGACCAGTTTCGTGAACAGGTCCAGAATCTGGAGTAGCCGATGGTCGCCAAGGAACCGATGGTTCCCAGGGATATGGGATCCCGCATCCGCCGCCGGGGGCTGATGCTCGTCCTGTCGTCACCATCGGGTGCCGGCAAGTCGACGATCGCGCGCAACCTTCTGGAGAGCGACTCCAGCCTTGAACTGTCGGTCTCGGTCACCACGAGGCCACGCCGTGGTTCGGAAATCGAGGGCGTTCACTACCACTTCCGCACGATGCGCGAATTCGAGCGATTGCGAGATTCCGACGCGCTCCTCGAATGGGCGGAAGTGCACGGCAATTGCTATGCGACACCGCGCGAGCCGGCCGAACTGGCGCTGGCGCAGGGCCGCGATATGCTGTTCGACATCGACTGGCAGGGCGCCCAGCAGCTCAAGGAGAAGATGCGTGCCGACATCGTCTCGATCTTCATCCTGCCTCCGTCGATGAAGGAATTGAAGGCGCGGCTGAAGCGGCGCGCCGAGGACCAGGAAGCGGTGATCGAGACGCGGCTGAAGAACGCCCGCAACGAGATCGAGCACTGGAAGGAATATGACTTCGTCATCGTCAATGACGATCTCGACCGTGCCTTCGCCGAGGTTCGCGGCATCGTCGTGGCCGAGCGGCTGCGGCGCGACCGCCGGCCCGGTCTCTTCGATTTCGTGTCGGGATTGTTGGACGAAAAGACCGTGTGACTGGCGTCAGGGCGCCATGCCCTCGACCAGGATCAGATGTCGGCTGAGCGCGGCATCGCGTACCTCCAGCGCCGCCGCATATTCGGCGGATGCGTACCAGCGCCTTGCCCGCTCGATGTCGGGAAATTCGACGACGATCAGCGGACCAGGATGCCAATCACCCTCCAGCGTCTGCACTTGGCCGCCGCGCACCAGATAACGCCCGCCATGCCGGGCGATCGAGGCCGCGGCGCGGGAGCGGTATGTCTGCAACGCCTTTTCGTCGCGGACCGTGACATCGGAAATGACATAGGCGGGCATTCCTGGTTCTCCGGCATGTTGCCAGACTACCTATGCCTCGGTCATCACAATTCCAGACCTGCCGGCGCTAGACCGCATTGGTCAGCCGCACGAACTCCTCGACGCTGAGCGTTTCGGCACGTCGCGTCGGGTCGATCCCCGCTCTTTCGAGCAAGGCCTCGCCGCCGAGGCTTTTCACGCTCTGCCGCAGCATCTTTCGGCGTTGGCCGAAGGCGGCTTCCGTGACCCGGCCGAGTTTCTTCACCTCGGCGGGCAGGGGCGTCGCGCGTGGTTCCAGATGCACCACCGAGGAGGTGACCTTGGGCGGTGGCGTGAAGGCTTGAGGCGGGACGTCGAAGGCGATCCTGGCCTGCGTGCGCCAGCCGGCGAGCACACCCAGCCTGCCATAAGCATCGCTGTCGGGTGCGGCGACGATGCGCTGCGCCACCTCACGCTGGAACATCAGCGTCATCGAGGCATAGAAGGGCGGCCAGTCCGCGACCGTCAGCCATCGGATCAGCAGTTCGGTGCCGATGTTGTAGGGCAGATTGGCCACGATCCGGACCGGAGCGTGGTCGGTTCCCGAGGCGAGGGCGGCGAAGTCGATCTTCAGCGCGTCGCCTGAAATCACCTCCAGCCGACCTGGGTAGTGAGCGGACACCTCGGCAAGCGCCGCCAGGCAGCGTTCGTCGCGCTCGATGGCGACGACCCGGCGGGCGCCGTTCGATAGCAGCGCCCTTGTCAGCCCTCCAGGCCCGGGCCCAACCTCGATCACCATGGCATTCGTCAGGTCGCCGGCGCTGCGTGCGATCTTGCCGGTCAAATTGAGATCGAGCAGGAAGTTCTGGCCGAGCGCCTTTTTCGCCTGCAGCCCATGGCGCTCGATGACGTCACGCAGCGGCGGCAGCCCATCGATGCTCATGCGCGAAGACCGGAAGCGAAAGCGCTCATGCGGTGCCAGCCTTTGCGTCGACGTCAGCCAGTCTTCTGGCGAGCTTCAGCGCCGCGATCAGGCTGTCGGGTCGTGCCACGCCCTTGCCGGCGATGTCGAAGGCGGTGCCGTGGTCGGGCGAGGTGCGGATGAAGGGCAGGCCCAGCGTGACGTTGACCGCCTCGTCGAAGGCCAGCGCCTTGGCCGGGATCAATGCCTGGTCGTGATACATGCACAGTGCAGCGTCGTAGCCTGCCCGCACCCGGGCATGGAACAGCGTGTCGGCGGGCAAGGGCCCGAAAGCATCGATGCCTTCAGCGCGCAGGATGTCGACCGCCGGGCGCACGATATGCTCGTCTTCCAGGCCCATGGAGCCGCCTTCGCCGGCATGCGGATTGAGGCCCGCAATGGCGAGCCGCGGCCTGGCGATGCCGAAGCGGCTGGCAAGGTCGGCCGCCGTGATGCGCGCGGTCGCGACGATCAATTTGGTGCTTAGGACCTTCGGCACCTCGGCCAGAGCGATGTGGATGGTGACGGGAACCGTGCGCAGGTCGGGGCCTGCCAGCATCATCACCGGCATCGCCTCGACGCCGCTGTGCCGAGCCGCCAGATGCGCCAGATATTCGGTGTGGCCGGGAAAACGGAAGCCGGCATCGTAGAGCGGTTTCTTGGCTATCGGGCAGGTCACCACGGCAGCGGCCTCGCCGGCAAGGCAGGCGGCGACCGCGCGGTCAATCGCTTCGATGGTGCCGGCTGCATTGGCCGGGTCGGGTCGCCCGGGGCTGTCGATGAAGCGCGCCGTCAGGGGAACGATCGGCAAGGCGCGGCCAAAGACCTCGATCGCCTGCACCGGCGTCACTTCCTCGACAGGCAGCGAGAGGCCAAGGTGGCGTGCTCGCGATGCGACCACGGCCGGGTCGGCCAGCAGGTAGAAGACGGGCAAGCCGACGGCGTTCCGCGCAAGGAAGGCGGCGATGGCGATTTCAGGGCCGATACCGGACGGATCGCCGACGCTCAACGCCAGCGCGGTCATCGTGCTGCTCACGTCAGCGCTTGACGATGCGGGCTTTCGCCTTCAGCTCGTCGACATATTTCTTGCTAAGATCGTCGGCGGCCTTGTCGCTGGAGCCTTCGCTCTGGAACACCATCTGGGCCGTCTTGTCGTCGGATACTTCGCGCGACGAGCAGATGCCGATGAATTCGACGCCGCGTTCGGTCTCGCGTGTGACGGTGGCGCCACCGACCTTGGTCGCCTTGATCTGCTCCGCCCAGTCCGGCGGCAGTTGCGGCGCCAGAATCCGTCCGAGGTCGCGGACGGTGACGTCGATCAGGCCTTTGGCGAACTCGCGCGTCGTGTTGCAGCCGTTGAAGCGGGCACGCATGGCGTCGGCCTCGCGCTTGCGTTTGGCCAGCGTCGCGCTGCGTTCGGCCGCTGGCACGACGAAGATGACCTGCTGCAGCATGTATTCCATGGCACTCGGCTTGGCTCCGCCCTTGTCAAGCATGCGCCGCACCGCGTCCTGTTCGGTCACGCTGCCACCTTCGCCGGAACGGTAACGGGCGCTCAGGGCCTGGTTCCAGGCCATCTGGGCGCGAATGAACTCCTTGAAATGATCCTTGCCGACGCCGGATTTTTCCATGACGCCGTTGAGCTGGACGAGCTGCATCTTGTTGTTGGTGGCAAAGCGCTGGTAGGCGGCCTCGACCTGGGCATCGCTGATACGGATGCCAAGCCGTCTGGCCTCGGCCATGCGCAGCGTCTGGTCGATCATTTCCTGGGCAGCGTCGCCCTTCTTGCGCTGCAGCTTCAGGAAGGCGGCACGATGGGCGATATCACCAGTGGTGATTGCTATGTCGTTGACGACGTATTTGATCTCGCTGGCGAAAGCCGGCGGCGTCATCACTGTCATCGACACGGATGTCGCCGCCACAAGCAACGCGAACCCTGCTGAAAAGAGGTATTTCCTCATCGTTGGCATCCCAATTCTATCCCGGCTCCGCCCAATTCCGTCCCCTTCCGGATACGCGAATCCGTGCCAGCCCTATGCGGCGAAACGATGTCGCCGCTTATTGGATGGTGTCGACTGCGTTGGTCGACGAGCCGAAGTCGCCGAGGGTACGGAACGACAGGTTGAATCCGATGCTCTGCGTCACTTCCCTGGTGTTCAGGTCACGCGACTGCGCGTACGTCATCAGGTAAGTGAAGCAGGAATCGTTGTAGGCGAAGCCCACCCCGTCCTTGACCAGCAGGCCTTCCTGCAAATCGTAGGTTCCTGTTCCGAACACGCGCCAGTTCTCGGCAAGATGCGTCGATGCGCCGAGCGTGACCTCGTGACGGTCGGTCGTGAAACCATAGAGCGGCTGGGCCTGGATGAAGGCATACTTGGCGCTCAACGACACCGGTAGGCCGGAATAGGCGGCTTTAAACTCGGCGCGGCGGATCTCGAAGCTCTGTTCGTCGAAACGGCCGCTGACGGAGGCCGCGAATCCATTGGGGCTGGTTATGCCAAACAGGCCGACATAGTCGGACTTGGTGGTCTCGAGCCCCGAATTTGCGCCGACATTGACCAGATCAGGTGCCGCGAAGGAGTTTTCGCCGCCGATCTGATAGGACTGGCCGAAGATCGCATTGGTGCCCCAGCCATTGATATAAGAGCCGGAATAGCGCAGCCCGACATTGGCACGCGAGCCGCCCTCGATGCGGTCGTAGCCGGAGAACTTGTCGCGTTCGAACAGCGTGGTCGCATCGAAAACCATGCTCTGCGCGTCTTCGTTCGGAATGGAGAGGCCGCCGACATACTGTTCGTTCGGGCGCAGGAACACCTGAGCCATCGGCTCGAAAACGTGGCTCGACCCGCTGGCCAGCGAGAACAACAGGGGCCAGCTCATCTCGAGCCCGGCGGTCGCCATGTAGCGGGCAAAGGACGAGCGCATGTCGTCCTGCTCGCCCAGATTCGTCGCCATCTGGTTGATCGCGGCGAGCGAAGCCGATGATGGTCTGACATAGTCGACGTCGCCTTGCAGCGCCAGCAACGGTGTCAGCACCAACCCGTCATCGGTGACAAAGCTCCGTTTCCACTCGGCCTCGGCGGTAAGACGGCTGGACTCGCCTTCGATGCCGCGCACGCGCTGCGTACCTGACGGGGGGTAGTAAGGGGTGAAATATGTCTCGTCGAGATCTTCGCGGCGGATGACGCGCGTATTGACATTGAGCGACAACTGGCCGCCGGCGACCGATGCGTCGGGGATATAGGCATAGTCGAGCGAGGGCAGCACCCAGGGCTGCTGGCCGCTTCTCGCCGCGACATTGTCGTTGAGCGTATTTTCCTGGACTTCGAAATGCATGGCACGCACGTCGAAATAGTTACGGTCATTGAGACCAGTCAGGTAGACCGACGACTGGTGGACGTATTCGTTGTACTTGTTGATGTTGTAGGTGTGCGAGAAATCCTTGTCGGTCTGCAACAGCACGTCCCAGCCGAAATTCCAGCGTTCGTTGATCGCGAACTGCCCTTGCGTGCCCATCATGCCGCGGAACTTGTTGGAATCGCCAGCCGCGCCCGAATCGATGTTGCGGCCGGCGCTGTCGATGAAGGCGTCGGGATTCTGCTGCTGGATCCCGGCGACCTTAAAAGTGTATTCGCCATTGTTGAAGCGCTGGCGCCATTCGGCTTCGCCGAGGAAGCCCTGCTTGGTGTAGCCGCTTCCGGTCACCGTCAGGTCATATGTTGGGGAAAGAGCGAAATAGTAGGGGACCTTGACGCTATACCCCAGATGGCTGTTGTAGCCGATGCTGGGGATCAGGAAGCCGCTCTTGCGCTTCACCGTCGGGTCTGCGATCTCGAATGCTGGCAGGTAGGCCAGCGGAAAGCCGAAGAACTCGAAATTCGCGCTCTCGAAGCGAACCGTCTTCTTCTCACCGTTCCAGATGATCTTCCTGGCTTTGACGCGCCATGTCGGCGCCTTGTCGGGCTTGTCCTCGCACGGTTCGCAGGCGGTGTAGACACCATTGTGGAAAGTGGTCAGCACGCCGCCCATGCGTTCGGCGCTTTCGGCGGCGAAATAGGCCTTGTCGACGGTTTCAACGCGCAGCGCGTTGACGAAGCCGTCTGCGAAATCGTCGGTGATGTCGATGTGCTGCGAATTGATCTTGGTGCCGTCGCTGTTGACGATCTCGACATTGCCGCTGGCAACCATCCGCTTGGTCTTGCGGTCGTACACAACCTTCTGGGCGACGAGGCGGTTGCCGCCATAGTCGATCTGCACGCCGCCGATGGCGGTCACGGTCTGGTTGTCGTTGTTATATTCCAGGGTGTCTGCCGCCAGCAGCATCTGCGAGCCGGACGGAACCGTGGTCGCCATGTTGCCGACATCCTGCGCGAACGCCGGCAGCGGGACGCCGCAGGCGACCAGGCACGCCAAGGCGCTCGCCGCATAAAGGCGCGCCAAACGGGCCTGCCTGTCGCTGGGCAAAAACGCCTCCCTCACTAGCCGTCTTCCTTGTATAGCAGGAAAGTCACCCCGAAGAACATAGCTACCACGACCGGCACCCAGGCGGCTATGGCAGTCGGCACGAACCCCGCCACGCCGAACGCCTTCACCAGAACCGAAACGACATAAAGCAGAAACCCGGCAACGACGCCACCCAGAATCATCGTTGCCGACTGCCCCATTCGCGCAAATCGCATTGAAACTGTTGCCGCAATCAGCGTCATGGCGACGAGGAGGAATGGCAACGCCACCAGCGAATCAAACTGCATGGCAAAGGCATTTGCCTTGAGGCCGAAGGAACGGGCAACCTCGATTTTTCCGGGCAGGTCATAGAAGGGAATCGTCTCCGGGCGCGCCAGCCGCTCCTGCACGAATTCCGGCTTCAGATTGGTCGGCACACGATCGTTCGCGACGGGCTGGATGGTGCCGTTCCTGAAGATCTTCACATCCTGCAATTCCCAATAGCCGTCGCGCAGGTAAGCACGCGCCGCATCCTTGCGCTCGACGATATTGCCTTGCTGGTCGAGGATGAAAAAAACCGCGTCGGACATCTCCAGACCCTGGCCGAGGATGGCGCGCGCGCCGATGATCGTGTCGCCGGAACTGGTTTTCTGGCGGATCCAGGGAGCGGCATCGGCCGAAACCGTGTTGGATTTGCCAGAGCGCAACTCGGTCTCGATCTGTTCGGACAAGGAGAAGGCGTGCGCGGCGAGCGGGTTGATGATCCCGACCGATACGGCGCCGAACAGCAGTGCGCCGATGCAGCATGGCAAAAGGAACTGCCAGGCGGAAACGCCCGCGGAGCGCGCGATGACGAGTTCGTAACGTCGGTTGAGCGACACCAGCGTCGCCATCGCCGAGAACAAGCCGACAAACGGCACCGTCTGCAGCATGATCATCGGCATGCGAAGGCCTGAAATGGCCATCGCCGTGCCATAGGTGAACCCCGGCAGGCCGGTGGTGCGGCCGGACAGTTCGGTGAAATCGATAAGGAATACCAGCGCCAGAAGGCCGAGGAAGAACCAGATCGTGATCGCGACGTAGCGGAAGAAGAAGTAACGGCCCAGCGTCCAGCCCATCAGCCGGCTCCTTGGCCTGAGGTGTCGCGCCTGGATAGACGCAACTTGAGGGCATTCCAGCCCTCACCGATGCGGCTGGCCAGGTTTGTCATCCAGTCCGCCCAGGCAACCGGCAGTTCCATGGTCCGGTTCGACACGATGAACCAGATCGCCACCGCGGAAGCCACGATCGGCACGCCATAGACCACATAGGAATATTGCGGGACTTCGTCGGCCTTGCTCGCGGCGAAGAAACCCAGCCAGCGCACGAACAGCGATATCGCGATGGCCGTGATCAGCGGATTGACGCGCGCCTCGCGATGCGAACGTGCGTCTCCCGCGACCGCGAGCGCGATCAGGGCGAAAACCATGGAATATGTCCATTCCGAAAACCGCTGGTCGACCTCGGCCCGGTACTCCTGCGGATTTTGCTGATAGTTCTTGTCGTTAGGGCTTGGATTGAGCAGGTACTGGGTCGTCTGGTCCTTTGGCAGGAGCGTCACCTGGTTGGCCGCCGACATGAAGGCCGACATGTCGAAGGCATAGGACGTGAACCGGATGACACTGAGGTCGCCCGTCAGCGTTTTGCGATGGATGACGCCGTCATTCATCATCAGCACCTTTTCGCCGCCGCGTTCGATGATGCTGCCGGTCTTCGCATAATAGACGAGATTGACGCCTTCCTCGCGCGAATCGGCGACGAAGATGCCACCCAGCCGGTTGTTGGGAAGCCGCTCGCCAATCTGCAGGAACAGTCCGTCCTCGATTTTCCGGAACGTGCCTTCCTGGATGATCAGCGACAAAAGGTCGGCGCGCGACTCCGCCACCAGGGCGCGGTTCTTCTGTCGTGCATAGGGGTCGATGCCGTTGTCCACGGCGAATGAAAAGACGCTGGCGGCCAGCGCCAGCAGCATGATCGGCCGCACGATGGTCCAGCGCGAGGCGCCCGATGCGTTGACCACCGCGAGTTCCGAATCCGAATTCATCACACTGAGTGTCTGGGCGACAGCCACCACGAGCGCGAAAGGCACGACGATCGGGACGATGGAGGGGAGAATAAGGGACGCGACCTCGAAGAAGGTCAAGGCTGACTGACCGCTGTCGGTGACCAGGTTGATCTTGGCCAGTACCTGCGTCGTCCACACGATGGCCAGCGTCCAGACCAGTGCTGCCAGGAAGACCACGCACGCGCGGCGCATGATGTAGCGTTCAACGACCTTCATGAAGGCTTTACTCGATTTTCTCGAACGGCATCATGCCACCACGCCAAAGGTAGCTGTCCGGCGACGCCCGCACAACTGGCTCCGTTGGGCTGCGTCGGGCAGGCGAGCCGGTTCCCGTCCCACGTCGCGTGCCGCAGTAGGCCGGAGTGTCGGCGGCAATGGATAAGAAAGGACGAACATCGATGGTTAACAACAAGTTGCGGCATTAAGCGGGCCGTGCCGCGACGAATCGCCATCGATTCCATGTCTCATATGGGTAGCCATTTTGGCAAAGTCTTGCCAAATGCCGGAAAACGACCAAATGTCGCGGATCGCTTCAAACCGCTTCGCGCATCATCGCGCAACCCCCGAAAGCAGGACATGATGAACCCGAGACCATCGATCGCCTTTGCAAAATTCGTCGCGCCCCAGTCGGCGGCGAACAGAAAGGGCACGGTCTTCGTGCTGTCGGCGGATGATGGCTTGAGCGATGCGGCCAGGGCTTACGATCCGGGCAAGACGCTCGACCGGGCTTTCCCGGTCGCCGAGTTTACCGGCAAGTTCGCCGGCACTGTCGAAATCCTGGCGCCGGAAGCAACATCGCTCGACAGGTTGGTCGCGATCGGCGCCGGCAGGGTGTCGGGGCTCGATGAATATGCCTGGCTGAAGCTCGGCGGCACTATTGCGGCATCGCTGCGCAAGGCAACCGACGTGGCCGTGGTCCTCGACCTGGCCGGTGCCTCGCCCGATGGCAAGGACGCCGCGAACCTCGCAGCGGGCATTCTTTTGCGCGGCTATTCCTTCGACAAGTACAAGACCAGGAAGGATAAGGACGACGGCCAGGGGAGCGGCCAGGGGGGCGGCAAGGCCGATCCGAAAAAGCCGGTCAAGGTGACCATCCATACCGCCGACCCGGCAGGCGCCAAGAAAGCTTTCACCGATGCCGAGGCGGTGATCGACGGTGTGCTTCTGGCGCGCGATCTCGTCAACGAACCGGCAAACGTGCTGGGACCTGTCGAGTTCGCCGCCCGCGCCAAGGACCTCGAGGCGCTCGGCGTCAAGGTCGAGATCCTGACCGAGAAGGAGATGAAGAAGCTTGGCATGGGTTCGCTGCTGGGTGTCGCGCAAGGCTCGCCCCGAGGCGCCCGCATGGCGGTCATGCAATGGAACGGCGGCAAGCCCAAGGACAGCCCGGTCGCCTTCGTCGGCAAGGGCGTCACGTTCGACACCGGCGGCAATTCGATCAAGCCGGCCTCCGGCATGGAGGACATGAAAGGCGACATGGGCGGCGCTGCCGCCGTGACCGGGTTGATGCATGCGCTCGCCTCGCGTAAGGCCAAGGCCAATGTTGTCGGCATCATCGGTCTTGTCGAAAACGCCGTCGATGGTCATGCCCAGCGCCCGGGCGACATCGTCACCTCGATGTCGGGACAGACTATCGAGGTGCTCAACACCGATGCGGAGGGGCGCCTCGTTCTGGCCGACGCGCTGTGGTACTGCAACGACCGCTTCCAGCCGAAATTCATGGTCAACCTGGCGACGCTGACCGGCGCCATCATGGTTGCGCTCGGCCTGCATTATGCCGGCCTGTTCTCCAACAACGACGAACTGGCGCAAAGGCTGACCGCGGCCGGACAGTCAACGCAGGAACGGCTATGGCGCATGCCGCTCGGCGCCGAATACGACAAGCTGATCGATTCCAAGAACGCCGACATGAAGAACATCGGTGGCCGCTACGGCGGCGCGATCATCGCCGCGCAGTTCCTGCAGCGCTTCGTCAAGGACACGCCCTGGGCGCATCTCGACATTGCCGGTACCGCGATGGGCTCGCCATTGAACGAGATCAACCAGTCATGGGGTTCGGGTTTCGGCGTGCGGCTGCTGGACCGGCTGGTACGTGATCACTACGAGAGCTGACGTCGATCCATGGCCGATGTGCTGTTCTACCATCTGACCGAATCGACGCTGGAGGATGCATTGCCCGGCCTGCTCGAGCGCAGCATCGATCGAGGCTGGCGCGCCGTGGTGCAGACCGGCACCGAGGAGCGGCGCGACGCGCTCGACCAGCATCTGTGGACTTTCCGCGACGATTCCTTCCTGGCGCACGCGACCGATCGCGAAGCTTATCCCGGTGAACAACCAATCCTGTTGACCACTGGTGACGGCAATCCCAACGAAGCCAGGGTCAGGTTCCTGGTAGACGGCGCGGTGCCGCCCGACCTTCGCGGCTACGAGCGTGCGGTGTTCCTGTTCGATGGCCATGACGCGGCCCAGGTCGAGATGGCCCGGGCGCATTGGAAGACGATGAAGGACGCGGGCCACGCCGTCACCTATTGGCAGCAGACCGCGGACCGCCGCTGGGAGCGCAAGGCGTGAGAGCAGCGCCTAAAGCCGAAACGCGGACCAGAGACGACCCGCGCACCGAGGCATCTCTGTAGTGCCATTGAGGCTCACTGCTCGCCCATTTCCTTCTTGCCGGCGGGCTTACTGTCCGCCCATTTCCTTCTTGCCGGCGGGCTTACTGCCCGCCCATTTCCTTCTTGCCGGCGGGCTTACTGGCCGCCCATTTCCTTCTTGCCGGCGGGCTTACTGCCGGCCCATTTCCTTCTTGCCGGCGGGCTTACTGCCCGCCCATTTCCTTCTTGAATGTATCGAAATCGACCTGCATGCCGTTGAAGATGGTGCTCCAGTGGCGTGTCAGCGCCGCCATCGCCACGGCTTCCTGGATCTCCTCGTCGGTTGCGCCGGCGCGCTTGGCGTCCTGCGTGTCCGACCAAATGCAGTAGGTGCAAGGAATCTGTGCCGCCACGGCCAGGGAGATCAGCGACTTGACCTTGGGCGGCAGCGCCGTCTTGTCGCTGAGTTCGATGGCCTTGACCTCGGCCCAGGCACCAGGCAGACCGGTTTTGGGAAACTGCTTCACAAAGCTCGGCACACCGCCCATGGTCGACTGTATGTCCTTGAGGGTTGCATCATAGTCGTCGGCGTGGGCCGGCGCGGTGCCGAGCGACAGCACGCAGGCTGCGGCGGCGAACAGGAACACATGCTGGGACGAAGATTGCACGGATTTGACGACGCGATGGTACGACATGGTTTTATCCTCTGGTCTTTGTTAGCCTTACGATGTAAGGTAACGGTGAAAATGAACCTTACACTGTAAGTTGTCAAGCGGCGCGATGGATCAATCAATCAAGAAAAAGAGAGCGCGCGGACGTCTGTCGCGCGAGATGATCGAGAACGCGGCCTTCGAGGTGATCGAGAGGGAAGGGCTTGCCGGCTTTTCGATGCGCAAGCTGGCGGCCGCACTTGGTTGCGAGGCAATGAGCATTTATCATCACTTCCCCTCACAGGCGCATCTCTTTGAGGCGCTGGTCGACAGGCTGATTGGTCCGTTGAAGATGCCGGATCCGGATCTGCCATGGCGCCAGAGGATGCGAATGGTGGTATTGGATTATCGGCGTATCGGTCGCGAGCATCCGGCCTTCGCGAGCTATTTTCTCAGCTACCGGATGAATTCGCCCATTTGCCTTGCCTATATCGACAACATCGTAGGCTTGTTCAATGACGGCGGCTTCGATCAGGAAATGGCCGCAAGGCTGTTCCGTGCGGTGGGGTACTATCTGTCGGGGGCGGTGCTCGACGAGACCGCCGGTTACTCAAAGGGCCCGTCGGCGGTCACAACGGTCGGCCGTGAGCAGCTTGAGCGCGATTTCCCCAACATCGCCACCGCGGGACGCTACTTTGGCACCGCTGAATTCGACAAGACCTTCGATCTTGGCCTGGAGATGCTTCTGGACGAGATGGAGCGGATCCGCACTGCTACCCTGGACAGGTCCGCGCAAGGCGGCAGCCATAGCGAGCAGAAGTAGAAATAGCCAAGGTTTTCGATGCGCTTTCTGTTTGTCCTGATCCTGCTCTCCGGCACCGGCATCGGTTTCATCTACCCCTGGGCGGTGAGCAATTTTTCCGGTCGCGAAATCGGCACCTGGCGAGTCTATGAGCAGGGCCGGTTCAGGCCGTTGACAGTATCGCTCAAAGATCGCGATGCCCCGGTGCGGGTGCTGGTCGACCTGACCGCCAGGGCCGAGCGCATTGTTTCGCAGCAGCGCACGGTATTGACGCTGACCGCGGCCACCAATGGCCGCACTGTGCTTGCCTCGACGCTGCAGTTCAACCATGTGGACAATCCGCGGCAGGCCAGCCCGCAATTGCCCGACAAGATCTTTCGCGACGAGGCCGGCCTGATTGCCACCGTCAGCCCTGGCGCTTACCTCTTCACAGTTGGCCCTGGCGATGCCGAGGACATACCGATGCGAGCGGTCGACCTTGTCTTGCGTTCCGGCGTCGGCGAGATCGTCGCCCGCGCGCGGCCGATAGGCTTTTCGCTGATGGCGGTCGGCTTGATCGGCTTCCTGCTATCCCTGCGTCCTGGAGGCGGGCGACCGGAAAATCCGAACTCGCAACCGCCGCCGCCACGCTGGGGCAGGGGTCCCACATGAACTACCGCCACGCCTACCACGCCGGCAATTTTTCCGATGTCGTCAAGCATGTCGTGCTGACGCGCCTGGTCGACTATCTGAAGCAGAAGGACAAGGCGTTTCGTGTCGTGGACACCCATGCCGGCATTGGCCGCTACGACCTGTCGTCACTCGAAGCGCAAAAGACCGGTGAGTGGCAGGGCGGCATCGGCAGGCTGATCGATGCCTCGTTCGACGCGAAGGCGGCGGCGCTGCTGGCGCCCTATCTGGCGGCGGTGCGCTCGCTCAATCCCGAGGGCGGCGTGAAGAAATATCCGGGCTCGCCGCTGCTCGCGCGCAATCTCCTGCGCAAGCAGGACCGGTTGTCGGCGATCGAACTGCATCCGAAAGACGCCGCGAAGCTGAAGACGGAATTCGCCGGCGATTTCCAGACAAAGGTGATGGAACTTGACGGCTGGCTTGCGCTCGGGGCGCACCTGCCGCCGAAGGAAAAGCGCGGCTTGGTGCTCATCGATCCACCCTTCGAGGAAGAGGGCGAGTTCGGCCGCCTCGTCGAGGGGCTGGTGAAGGCGCACAGGCGCTGGCCCAACGGCATCTACGCCCTGTGGTATCCGATCAAGAACCGCAAGGCGATCATCGCCTTCAGGAAAGCGCTGAAGCAATCCGGCATCCCGAAAATCCTCGACATAGAATTCGAGATCAGGCCGGCCTCTTCGGAACCCAGCCTCGATGGCACCGGCATGGTGGTGGTCAATCCGCCCTTCATGCTGGAAGGCGAACTGCGAACCATATTGCCGGCATTGCACAAATTGCTCGCCATGGAAAAGCCGGCGCATTGGTCGATGGAATGGCTGGCCGGCGAGCAGGCCCCGCCGCCGGTATAGCTGGATTTGATCGCCGCGCCCCGTGCGACCGCATGATCCGCCCGCAGGGAACTTCGCCGTTACCCGCGGGTTGCTGCTTACAGCAACTGCCCGCGCCGGTTTCTGGAAACCATTGTTTCGGCAACCGCTTGACCGCCGTCGAGCGAATCCGCACAGTGCGCGCAATCGACCTTGAGAGGCTGCCATGACTCGCTTCGCCAAATCCGCACTTGCTGCCCTGATTTCGCTCTGCACACCCCTTGCCGCGCCTCTCGGTATCACCCAGGCGGTCCATGCGGCTGACCTTGCCGTCTATTCCGAGGACGATGGCAGCGTCTGTGGGGAGACATGGGTGCTGAGCAAGATCACGCATCGGTTCTCCTACCAGGTGCATCACGTGCCGCATCTGCCCGAGGTCGCCATCACCGATTTTCGCGACATTCGCCAACACCGCTATGAGCAGGCGCGCGAGGAATGGCCGATTGGCCGTCACTATTGCCGGGCAACCGTCAGCCTATCGGATGGCCGGGACCGGTCGATCTTCTATCTGATCGAGGAAGGCCAGGGCTTTGCCTCGATCGGCGACAATGTCGAGTTCTGCGTCTCGGGCTTCGATCGCTGGATGGTCTATAACGGCCGCTGTCGCGTCCTGCGCTGAACGCGTCTCTTCCTTTCCGGTCTTTTCCCGCCTGCGGCCTGAAGGGGTCGCGGGCGCTTTGATGTCCTGCGTTGACAGGTGACGCGTTCCGGTGCCAGGTGATGAGACAGACCTGTCTCATCACTTGGTTAGCGCATGACACCGTCACCTGCTTCCGACAAACGCCAGCATGTCGTCGAAACGGCCTATGCGCTGTTCAAGCGCGCCGGTTTCCATGCCACCGGCATCGACCGGATCATCGCCGAGGCGGACGTCGCCAAGATGACTATGTATCGCCATTTCCCCAGCAAGGACGAGCTGATCGTCGAGGTGCTCGACTATCGCGCCAGGCGTTTTGACGATCAGCTCGACCGGCTCGCCGGGGAGAGCACCACGCCGGAGCAGAAAATCGCGAAGATCTTCGACTGGCATGGCCGCTGGTTCCGCAGACCGGATTTTCATGGTTGCCTGTTTGCCCATGCCTTGGCCGAGTTCGGCGATCCCCAGCATCCGGTGTTCAAGGCTGTCGCCAGGCAGAAGAATAGCCTCAGGCAGCGCCTGCAGTCGATCCTCGAGCAGGTGATGCCGCGCGGGCGGGCCGAGAGTGCGGCGACGACCCTGTTGATGCTGATCGAAGGTGCGACCCTGATGGCGCAGATGGGGCAGGGAGACACCGCCATCCGCGACGCCCGCAAGGCTGCCTTGGACATCATCGCCGCCTCGCGCAGGCCGCAATGAGCCCGCTGGTCATCGGGCTCGCGCTGTTCGCAGCGATTCTGCACGCAAGCTGGAACGCCTTCCTGCGAACGGGTGCCGACAGATTGTGGACCGTCACCGTCATGAGCTTCTCCAGCACGGCGCTTGCCATTCCCCTTGCAATCTTCAATGGTTTTCCGGCGACGCCCGCCTGGCCCTGTGTCGGGCTCTCGGCCTGCCTGCAGGTCGGCTACAGCGTATTTCTGGTGGCCGCCTACAGATATGGCGAACTGGGACAGGTCTACCCGATTGTTCGCGGCAGCGTGCCGCTGCTCGTCACGCTCGGCGGGTTCCTGCTCGCCGGCCAGCAGCTCACCGCTCTGGAGACCGTGGGCGTTGCCTGGTCGGCGGCGGCATCATGGCTCTTTCGCTTGGGCGAGGAAGAGCCACCACGACATCGATCCTCTATGCGCTGGCAACGGGGGCAATCATCGCCGCCTATGCGATGGTCGACGCGATCGGCGTTCGTGCGGCGGGCAATGTCGGCGGCTACACCGCCTGGGTCCTGCTGGCCTATGGCGCACTGCTGCCGGCGACCTTCGTCGCCTCTCGCGGCAGGCTCGCTGTCGATGCGCGGGCACCGGAAACCTGGAAGGCGCTGGGCGGCGGCCTGTTCGCGCTTCTGGCCTATGGCGTGGTGGTGGCGGCCTTCGCGCTCGGGCCTGCCGGTCCGATCACCGCGATACGTGAGACCAGCGTCGTCTTCGCGGCCTTCATCGGCCGGTTGTTTCTCGGCGAGACGCTGACGCCCCGGCGAGTCGGCGCCTGCGCCGTCGTCGCGCTCGGCGCCATTTGTCTCGGCTATCAGCCGTGATGAAGACCCACACGCCTGCCGGCACGCGGCGATTCCGCCACCATAGACAATTGTCGGACGAGCGGCTCGCCGTATCATGAGACGGTGAACCGCTCGAAGACGTTCGCTCGGCGCAGAGCTATTTTCTGCGCTGCGTTGCCTCTGCCTGATCGATGATCTTGCGAAGAAAGGCAATGTGACCGCGAAAGGCCCGCCGTCCGGCCGTCGTGGCTCTGATCCGTGTCTGCGGCCGCCGTCCGACAAAGAGCTTTTCAATGTCCGCATAGCCAGCTCTGGCCAGCGTATCGAGATGTGCCCCGAGATTGCCGTCGGTGGTCTCGATCATGGCCTTCAACCGGGTGAATTCAAGCGCCTCGCGCCTTTCCAGCGTGTTCAGGACGGCCATGATCCTGAGCCGCGTACTCTGGTGGATAATGTCGTCGGCGCTCATCAATAAGCTCCAATGCGGCAAAGCCTCGGGCTGTCGCCGCGTGACCCGGCAATCTCTGCCAGCGGTGTGTCACTTGCCTTTGCATGGTCGAAACCAAAGGCGCGATAACATCCCCTGACAGAATACTCTGTTATGCAGAGTATTCTGTCAATCAGAAAACAGATGCGGGGAACATGCTTGACAAGGTGATCTTCAGATCGGGTGTCGCATCGCGCTCGTGATCCGCATGGACCGCTCGCTTGCAAAAGATAATCGCCTCGATGAGACGGCAAGTGATGATATTCACGACCGAAAATCATGCGTGAAGTTGCTCGCTGATCTTTGGAGCTTCATGGCGAACTCGCATCGGGAATGCCGGTGTCAAATTGCTGGCGACGCCGGAAGATCAGCGGCGGATTTTTCCGGTGATGAGTGTGATTGTGTGTCGATCGCAACCAAAATTTAAGTTGAGAAAATCATACCATTGCTTCGCTGGCTAGCGAGACGCGAGTCAGATATGCATTGCGCGCCGGGGTCATTCACGGCCATCGGCATAACGTGAAGGGGCATGACATGGCTAAGCAGTCATCTAAAGCGCCGGCATCCAAGGCACCGGCAAAGAAAGCACCCGCAAAAGCAGTCGCGGCGAAGGCCGCAACGGCAGTGAAGAAAGCAGCGCCTGCCGCCAAGCCGAAGGCCGCCGCGGCCAAGGCACCGGCGAAGAAACCTGCGGCAGCGGCAAAAGCCGTCGCGAAGCCGGCAATGAAGAAGGCGGCGCCCGCGAAAGCCGCGGCGAAGCCGGCAGCGAAAGCGGCACCGGCCAAGAAGCCTGCGGCCAAGCCTGCAGCCAAACCCGCAGCGAAGAAGGCGGCTCCCGCCAAGGCCGCGGCAAAGCCGGCAGCGAAAGCGGCACCAGCCAAGAAGCCGGTGGCCAAGCCGGCTGCGAAAGCAGCCGCCGCCGCGACCAAGCCGGCGGTGAAGAAAGCCGCGGCGCCGAAGGCAAAGGCGGCGCCCGCGAAGGCGAAGGCTCCGGGCAAGAAGTAGACGGATCGTTGGGGCGTCGCGTGTCCTTCGGGATGCGGCAAGGGCGCTCTGACGCTCTGGATCGGAGCATATTCGGCAACGGGTTCAGCCCTCGGGACTGAGCATCGGGAAGGGGCCGAGGGGCAAGCAAAGCGAGGCGCCGGTTGGCTGCCTCGCTCGCCCGACTCTCTTTCGCCCCTTGCGGTGGTCGGCGAAGGTTCTCGGCACGACGCTTTGGCGCCTGTGAAGTATGGGCTCCTGTGACGTGTGAACGCGGGGTTTAAACCCGGCGGCTTGCTGTCGTGGCCTGCTGATACTTCCTAGTGTGCCGGTTTAGTTTGTCGTGATGCCAAGACGGAAACCGCGGCAGGTTTCTGGTCGCTGGTTTTTTGCACTCTGGCGATTGATCGCAAGAGTTTGTCCGGTCAACACTGGACGGTCGCAAACAGGAAACCGATCATGCCGAAGCTGCTCTACGCGTCCGCCTCTCCCTATAGCTCCAAGGTAAGGATGGCCGCGGCCTATGCCGGGATCGCTCTCGAGGAGGTGCCGGTCAGAACCGAGGACAGGCCGGCCGAACTGATCGGCGCCAATCCGCTCGGCAAGATCCCGGTGCTGGTGCTCGACGATGGCCGTTCGATTCACGACAGCCGCGCCATCACGCAGCACCTCAACCGGATTTCGAAGAACGCATTGTTTCCACGCAATCCCGACAAGCGTCTGGAAGCGGAAGTACTGGAGGCGCTGGCCGACGGTATCTGCGATTGCGCGCTGTCGATGGTCTATGAGCGCCGCACCCGCCCCAAAGAGATGGTCTATCAGCCCTGGCTCGACCGCCAGTGGGCGAAGATCACGGCAGCACTCGACCTGCTCAATGCCAATCCGCCAAAACTGCCGAAGAAGATCACGGCCGGTCAGTTGGCGTTGCGTGCCTGCCTCGGCTACCTCTCGCTGCGCTTTGGCGGCCAGTGGGAGAAAGGGCGCAGCCGGTTGATCCGCTGGGCGGCGCGCTTCGATGAAAAATTCCCGGAGCTGAAGTCCGTGGTTCCGGCCTAATGCATGTCGCTCGGAAGTGTCCTCGGTTCCGGGAAACGACATGCATAAAATCAAAAGCTTACAGCAGGTCGGGCGAATCCTATTCGCCGCGACATGCTGTAAGCGACCGGATATAAAAAAGCCGGGCGCGAGGCCCGGCTTTTCGTGTCGTGGCTTGAACGACTTAGAACTTCATGCCGAGGCCGAAGTTGACGCGGTTGTCCGTCGCCTTGACCTTGCCAATACCATCGAAGCTCTTGCTGCCGAAGTCGGTGTAGCGATATTCGACGCGGCCGAACACGTTGTCGGTCAGCTTGATGTCGGTGCCGACGCCGGCGGTCCAGCCGAGCATGGTGGCGGTGTCGCTGGCGCCGAGAACGGTGTCTTCCACCTTCAGGCTTCTGCCGGCGAGGCCGCCCGTGCCATAAAGCAGGATTTCCGGGGTCACGGCGTAGCCGAGACGGGCACGCAGCGAGCCTTCGAAGCCGCCCTTGGAGTTGATGCCGTTGTCGTCACCCTTCACGCCGTTGTAGCCGAGTTCGGCTTCACCGCCGTAAACGAAGTTCTCCTGCTGCCACTGATAGCCGCCGAAGACACTGCCGACAAAACCTTTGGTATCGGTCGAAACGCCGAAATCCTTTTCCTTGGTCTTGCCGCTGAAGCCGTAGCCCAGGTTGATACCGGCATAGGGGCCGGCCCACGAGGCGACCGGAAGTTCGGCAACCGGAGCGGGTGCCGGCGGCTCTTCCGAAACGACGTCCGCGGCATAAGCGGTACCGCCGAGGGCGAAGAGCCCGAGCGCAACAGCCAGCGGCCGTGCGAATTTAAAATTGGCTTGCATTGTTCTTTACTCCTTAAGCCACAGGACACAGGCTTGTTTCTCACGATCGCCATCGACCCGTCCGGGGGGTGAAACGGATCTGGCGTTCGTCGGTTCCAAATGTCGTGTCAAAATACGGCTGAACCGAACCTGAACTTGGGTCATTCCCCGGCACGAATGAGGCAGAACCTTGACGTTGCATCTTCGCAACAGCGAAATGTCAGCAGCAAGTTCACGCTGCGCTGCACACCGCTTGGTGCAAGGAGTCCAGCGACCTATATTGCGATCCAATGGTTCCGAGTCCAGGAGGGCTCGGCATACCGAACCGGGCACTTCGCCACAATGTTGCCCCAGGTGCGAACGCCGTTTAACGCATGCCGGGCCACATTTCGTCGGCATCGCGTTTCGGGCCGAAATTGAGGATTGACAGCAGATGAGCAAAGCCACTGCCGTGGCGCTGGTGACCGGTGGGGCGAAACGGATCGGCAAGGCGATCGTCGAGGACCTCGCCAGCCATGGTTTTGCGGTCGCCATCCATTCCAATCGCTCGCACGATGAGGCGGATGCGTTGGCCGCGGGGATTAACCGGTCGGGCGGCCGCGCCGCCGTGGTTGCGGCTGATCTAACCGACATGGATGCCGTCAGCGACCTCGTCGGCCAAGCGGAAGCAGCGCTGGGCCCAATTTCGCTGCTGGTCAACAATGCTTCGCTCTTCGTCGATGATTCCGTGCAAGATTTCGACTGGCACGCCTGGGACCGCCATTTTGCCATTCACGTGAAAACCCCGGCGCTGTTGGCGCAGAATTTCGCCCGTTCCCTGCCGGAAGGGCAGGAGGGGCTGATCGTCAACGTCATCGACCAGCGCGTCTGGAGGCCGACACCGCGCTATTTTTCCTATGCGCTGTCGAAATCGGCATTGTGGACCCAGACGCAGATGCTGGCCCAGGCACTCGGACCCGGCATCCGCGTCAATGCGATAGGGCCGGGCCCGACGCTGAAGAACGTGCGCCAGGACGATTCGGATTTTGACGCGCAGGTCGCTGGCCTCATTCTGAGGCGCGGCCCGGAATTGCCGGAATTCGGCGCCACCATCCGCTATCTCTGGGAGACGCGCTCGGTCACCGGCCAGATGATCGCGCTCGATGGCGGCCAGCATCTTGCATGGCAGACGCCCGATGTGACAGGCATGGCGGAATGAGTCCTTTGGATCACAAGAACAAGGCGCGCGGCGGCGCTGATGATCTTCCTCCCGAAATCGACCTCGAGGACGAGGCGCTGGAGGAGATCGTCGAACCGGTTGGCCCGGATGTCGCCTTCACGGCCATCGACTGGGCGCCGCATGCCGGCGACGCCGAAGGCATGATCGGCGCCGAGGTAATCCAGACGCTGGTGAAGCGGCTGCCCAATGCGCCCGGCGTTTATCGGATGATGAACGCCGCCGGCGACGTGCTCTATGTCGGCAAGGCGCGCAGCCTGAAGAAGCGTGTCACCAATTACGCGCAAGGCAGATTCCACACCAACCGCATCGGCCGCATGGTGCGCGAGACGTCGACGATGGAGTTCGTCGTCACCCGCACCGAGATCGAGGCGCTGCTGCTCGAAGCCAATCTTATCAAGCGTCTGCGGCCGCGGTTCAATGTGCTGATGCGGGACGACAAGTCGTTTCCGTATATCCTTTTGACCGGCGACCATGTCTCACCAGGCATTTACAAGCATCGCGGGGCACGCTCGCGCAAGGGGGACTATTTCGGCCCCTTTGCTTCGGCGGGCGCCGTCGGCCGCACCATCAATTCGCTGCAGCGCGCCTTCCTGCTCAGAAGCTGCACCAATTCCTTCTACGAGAACCGCACGCGGCCATGCCTGCTCTACCAGATCAAGCGCTGCGCCGGGCCGTGCACCGGCGAGATCTCGCATGAGGGTTATGCCGAGTTGGTCGCCGAAGCGAAGGACTTTTTGTCCGGCCGCAGCCAGAAGGTGAAAACCGAGATTTCGGCTGCCATGCAGCAGGCTTCGCAAGACCTCGATTTCGAGCGCGCCGCGATCTATCGCGACCGGCTGGCGGCCCTGTCGCACGTGCAGAGCCATCAGGGCATCAACCCGGCGACCGTCGACGAGGCCGATGTCTTCGCTATCCACCAGGAGGGCGGCCAGGTCTGCATCCAGGTGTTTTTCTTCCGCACCGGCCAGAATTGGGGCAACCGTGCCTATTTCCCCAAGGCCGATCCGGCGCTGGAGGGATCGGAAGTGCTGGGCTCGTTCCTGGCGCAATTCTACGATGACAAGCCGACACCGCGTGCCATTCTCCTGTCGCAGACCGTCGAGGACCAGGAATTGCTGGCCGAGGCGCTCTCGACGCGCGCCGGCCGCAAGGTGGCGATCTCCGTGCCGCAGCGCGGCGAGAAAAAGGATCTGACCGACAACGCTTTGCAGAATGCGCGTGAGGCGCTTGGCCGCCGGCTGGCCGAAACCTCGACGCAAGCGCGGCTGCTTGCTGGTTTCGCCGAGACCTTCGGCCTGACCAAGCCGCCCGTGCGCATCGAGATTTACGACAACTCGCACATTATGGGCACCAACGCCGTCGGTGCCATGGTCGTCGCGGGGCCGGAAGGCTTTGTGAAGAACCAGTACAGAAAATTCAACATCCGCTCGACCGAGATCACGCCGGGCGACGATTTCGGCATGATGCGCGAGGTGATGGAGCGGCGCTTTTCACGGCTGCTCAAGGAGCATGGCGACGTTGCTCCCGACGAGACTGCCTCGGCGGATTCAGGCGACAATATCGAAGACGATATCTCCGGAAGCTTCCCTGCCTGGCCCGATGTCATCCTGATCGACGGTGGCCAGGGCCAGATGACGGCGGTGCGCAAGATCCTGTCGGATCTCGGCATCGAGGACCGGGTCGTCGCCATCGGCATCGCCAAGGGACAGGACCGTGATGCAGGCCGCGAGCGCTTCTTCGTCAAGGGCAGGGACTCGTTTTCGCTCCCCGTGCGCGACCCCGTCCTCTATTTCGTCCAGCGGCTGCGCGACGAGGTCCACCGCTTCGCCATCGGGTCGCACCGGGCCCGCCGCAAGAAAGAAATGGTCAAGAGCCCGCTCGACGAAATCGCCGGCATCGGGCCCGGCCGCAAGCGCGCGCTTCTCTTGCATTTCGGCACCGCCAAGGCGGTCAGCCGTGCCGCAGTCGAGGATCTGAGGAAGGTCGACGGCATTTCCGAACAGGTGGCGAAACTGGTCTACAATCACTTCCACGAGAGCTGAAGAAAATCGTCACTTTCAGCTGGCCAGTCGAATCTGGCCTGTTGACCCCCTACATCCGCTTCTGATTTGAGTACGCAGGCAGAAAGAGTCTCTGAAGACATGGCCCAGCGCGCATTTAACCTGCCCAACATGCTGACCTACGCCCGCATCATCGCGGTACCGCTGGTCGTGCTGTGCTTTTTTCTCGAGGGCCATCTGAAATCGAGCGACTTCGCCCGCTGGTCGGCGCTGGTCATTTTCCTGCTGGCGTCCGTCACCGATTATTTCGACGGCTATTTTGCGCGCGCCTGGCAGCAGACCTCCAACATCGGCAAGATGCTCGATCCGATCGCCGACAAGCTGCTGGTCGCCACCTGCCTCTTGCTGCTGGCGGCCGACACCGACCGTCATGCCGGTATCGCCGGCTGGTCGCTGTGGGCGGCGATCATCATCCTGTGCCGCGAAATCCTGGTTTCGGGCCTGCGCGAATATCTGGCGGCGCTCAAGGTTTCGGTGCCGGTGACGCAACTTGCCAAGTGGAAGACCACCATCCAGATGGTCGCCATCGCCTTCCTGCTGGCGGGACCGGCCGGTGACAAGATCTTTCCGCTGACCACGCAGACCGGCCTCGTGCTGTTGTGGATCGCGGCCCTCGTGACGCTCTACACCGGCTACGACTATTTCCGCGCCGGTCTCAAGCACATCATGGACGAGTGAGATGACGACCCGTCTCATCTATTTCGCCTGGGTTCGCGAACGGATCGGCACATCGCAGGAAGATGTCGAATTGCCCGCCGGCATCGAGACGGTCGCCGACCTCTTGCGCTGGCTGCAATCGCGCGGCGAAGGGTACCAACACGCGCTGCAATATCCCGATGTCATCCGCGTCGCCATCAACCAGGAACATGTCGATCACCGCGAGAAGATATCGGGCGCACGCGAGATCGCACTGTTCCCGCCGATGACCGGGGGCTGACACTCATGCCGGCCGTCCTGGTGCCGACCGTGCGCATTCAGCGCCAGGATTTCGACGTCGCCGCCGAGATCGCCGGGCTGACGCAGGGCCGTGCCGACATTGGCGCGGTGGTCACCTTCTCCGGCCTGTGCCGCGACGAGCAGGGCGCTCTCTGGGCACTCGAGCTCGAGCACTATCCGGGCATGGCTGAAGCCGAGATCGGCCGCATCGCAACCGAAGCCACCGAGCGCTGGCCGCTGCAAGGCCTCACCGTCATACATCGCCATGGCAAGATCGCGCCGGGGGCGAACATCGTGCTGGTGGTGGCCGCTTCGGCGCACCGCCAGGCGGCATTCGAGGCGGCGAACTTCCTCATGGACTATCTCAAGTCGCGTGCGCCCTTCTGGAAGAAGGAGCATCGCGCCGACGGCTCCGAGGGCGGCTGGGTCGATGCCAAGGAAACTGACGCCGAGGCAGCTCGGCGCTGGAAGCAGCCGCCGTCCGAATAGTTTACCGTGCAGGCGTCACGGAACGACCGCAATCCTTCTGCCAACTGATCACGTGACTGATTTGGGCAAGGGAGACGGTCATGCTGGACAGGATCGCCGAGTTCTTCGTCTTCGGCTTGGTGCCGCTGGTCGTCGGCATCCTGGCGGTGCCGGAGCTTTCCCTTGCCGCGGAAAAGGCGGTGAGGGGCGAGGTTATCTATCGCGAGCGCATCGCATTGCCACCCAGCGCCGTGCTTTCCGTCGAGCTTGCCGACGTCTCGTTGGCGGACGCGCCCGCCAAAATCATCGGGCAACAGAAGATCAGGCCCGCCGGTCAGGTGCCGATCAGCTTCGAGATCAAATTCGACCCCTCTGTCATCCGACCGCAGATGACCTATGCACTGCGGGCCCGGATCACCGTGGACGGAAGGCTGATGTTCATTTCCGATGTGCGCCATCAGCTCGATCCGCTGACCGACGCGCCACAGACCATCATGCTGAAGATGGTCGCACCCAGCAAGGAGCCAATGACTTCCGTCTTTGATCAGCTCTGGGTGGTCGACTATGTCGACGGCATTGGCGCCGTCACCGCGCCGCAGGCGACCTTCAGGATCAGCGAGGCCGGCAAGGCCGGTGGCAACGGTCCCTGCAACACCTATTTTGCCACGGCGAAGGTCGAGGGTCAGGCAATCGCGATCGGCGATATCGGTTCGACCTACAAAGCCTGCGCGCCCCATGTGATGGCCGAGGAAAAAGCCCTGTTCGATGCGTTGGCCAACGCGGCGTCATACACTGTCGATGCCGGCAAGCTCGCCATATCGGACAAGGACGGCCGCGAAATCCTGCGCTTCAGCGCCGCAAGCTGATTGCACTCCAGAAAAAAGGCCGGCTGAACGCCGGCCTTCCAGATCGGATTTGATGCCGTCGGCTCAGCCGACGATCTCGGTATCCGAGAACCAGTACTTGATCTCCTGTGCGGCCGTTTCCGGCGCGTCCGAGCCGTGCACCGAGTTCTCGCCGATCGACAGCGCATGCACCTTGCGGATGGTGCCTTCGGCGGCATTGGCCGGATTGGTGGCGCCCATCACATCGCGGTTCTTGGTAATGGCGCTCTCGCCTTCCAGGACCTGCACGATGGTCGGGCCCGAGGACATGGATTCCACCAGCTCGCCGAAAAACGGCCGCTCCTTGTGGACGGCGTAGAAGCCTTCCGCCTCGCGGCGGCTCATCCACACCCGGCGCGAGGCGATGACGCGCAGGCCGGCTTCCTCCAGCATCCTGGTGATGGCGCCGGTGAGATTGCGCCGCGTTGCGTCCGGCTTGATCATGGAAAAAGTGCGTTCGAGCGCCATGGGTCGTCCTTGTCTGAATTTGAATTGAGAGTGGCGGGCTCTATACAAGCCGCCCGGCCTATTGCCAAGGGGGTGAGGAGCGGGGTGAGGAGCGGTCCGCGTAGCGGGTGGAAAGCCAATTGCTTTTCCTTTCCGAGCGACGAACGCCCAGCGACAGCGAGCGCCGGACCGGTCTGCGCTTCCATGGCTGGTCGCCGCAGGCAGGCGGGATCAGATGGCTGTAAAGCAACGGTTTGCTTGCTATAGTCGCTCGGTCGGCGCCGCGCTGAAGTCGGCCCGAAGGGAGACAACATGACCATGACAGACGATCGTCAGGAGCGCATTCGCAACCGTGCACATCAGATCTGGCAGGAAGAAGGGCGACCGGCCGGCCATCACGAACGCCATTGGCACCAGGCGGCGGCCGACGTCGATCGGGAGGACGCGGGGAAGCCGTCGGCGGACAAGAAGCCAGCCAAGAAGGCATCCGGCGCCGGCAAGACAAAAGCAGCCCCCAAGGAAGAAAAGGCCGCCGCGAAAGCCAGCAAGCCGAAGGCCAGCAAGCCAAAGAAGGCGGCCAAATAAGGCCAGCTGTTCCGCCGCTGATCTTCGCAACAGGTAGACGGCGCTCGAGCTGCCTTGCGGGCAGGCAGGCCTTTGCGTCCGTCACGCTGCGGCGGAAACCTTTCGTCCCAGCCCGCCATGCAGGTCGAGGCAGCGGGTGAACCACTGCGCTACCGCGTCGCTGCCTTCGAGCAACTTGTAAGGTGATGCGATACGCGCCCATTGCAGCGCGCCGAAGACGATATAGTCGGCAAACAGCGGCGAGGCGCCGCCGATGAACGGCTGGTAGCTCAACATGGAGCGCAGCGGCTCCAGCGCTGCCCGGAAGGTTGCCAGGCCGGCGTCGCGTGCGGCGACGACGTCCTCCAGCCGCTTGCCGAGGCGCTGCTCCCGGCTCTGTCGGAAATACGAGGCGTTCTCCTCGTCTTGCATGGCATAAAGGTCAACGACCGCCGCGGTGGTGACATAAGGGTGGATGGTCAATTGCGACCAGCGCTCGGTGAAGCGCGCCATCGCCTTGCCGCCTTCGCCGCCAAACAGCGTCGGGCGATCCGGATAGGCCTCATCGAGATAGAGCGCGATGGTGAAGGAATCGGTGACGACCTTGTCGCCATCGCGGATAACCGGAACGGTTTTCGAGACACCGCCTTCAATGGCCGGCACTTCGAGAAAACGCGTCGGCGCGGTCGAGGCATCAAGTCCCTTATGGGCCAGCGCCATCGTTGCCTTCCAGCAATGTGGGCTGAACGGACGGCCCTCGTCACGCCCGACGAGATCATAAAGCAGAATGGTCATTGGCGCCGGTTCCTTTGCGGTCTAGGTATCGCTCCCGACACCCGAAACAGGCGCGGCGGGAAAAAGATGAAACAGCACTTCATGATGTTTGCGGCATACAATCAATGGGCCAATGGCCGCATCTACGATGCCGCCGACGATCTCAACGATGAGGAATTCAATCGCGACGTCGGCGCCTTCTTCGGCTCGCTGGTGGGCACGCTCAACCACCTGCTCGCCGCCGATCGCATCTGGATGAAACGCTTCACCGGCGAAGGCGCCGCGCCGACGACATTGGACGCCATATTGTATCGGGCCTTGCCTGTCCTGAGGACAGCGCGCGAGGCCGAGGACCGGCGGATTATCGACTGGCTCGGCGGCTTGAACGACAAGGCGCTGTCGGGTCGTTTCACCTATATGACCGTATCGGACATGCGCACCGTCTCGCAGCGCCTGGCGCCCGCGCTGGCTCATGTCTTCAACCACCAGACCCATCACCGCGGCCAGGCGCATATGATCCTGACGGTTCTGGGCCGCCCTTCCGTACCGCTCGATCTGGCGCATTTCCAGCGCACCGAGGAAGGAAGGGCCTTCGCCTGATCCACATGGTTTTGTTTTAAATTCGGGGCGAGCGGTTCGCGCGGGCTACCGTCGCATTTTTTGCCGTAGCCTCGCTTTTAGATCAGGCCACTCGGAATCGATAATGCTGAACCGGACGGAATTGCGTTTCCGGCCGTCCGGCATGATCCGTTCATTGCGAACGATTCCTTCCTGTTTTGCTCCTATGCTCAAAATGGCCGCTCTCGACGCATCATTGAGTTCGTCGGTGGTGAATTGCACGCGAACACAGCTCATGACTTCAAATGCCTGAACCAGGAGAAGATATTTAGCCTCGGTATTGACGCCCGATCGCTGGACCGAACTGCCGAGCCACGTGTGCCCAATCTCCAATTTTCTATTCGCACGATCAATTTTCCAGAACCGCGTACTACCGCAAATCAAGCCCGTGGCGCGCAGGATGATTACGTATGGCATGACGGTCCCGGCCTGTCGTCCAGCCAGGGCATTGGCAATATAATCATCGATCGCGCCTGGCCCAGGAACCACGGTGGCCTTCAGGTTCCATAGCTCGCCATCCGCGGCGGCACTCAAAAGCGCTACGGAATGCTCTGGCTGAAGAGGGCTGAGCTCAACGAGATCCCCGACCAAGGCGGGTTGCCTGGATTGGGCGCCCATCAATCGATGATCCCTATTTCTCTTGTCTGCGGTCACCGAGCGGCAAGTGAGACCTATTCGAATTCAGACAGCCTCTGAAGCCAAGTCGATGACTTCGCTGTCCAACTGGCGTTGCGTCATGGCCGCTTCCGCCATCACCCATTGTTTGAACAGCAGCACCTTGCGTGCGGCAGGGCTCTTGTGGGGCGAGACAAAGTACCAACCGGCCGTGTTCGGATGATGAACGGCAAACGGAGCGATCAGCTTTTCGGCGCGGATATCGCTGACCATATAGGCACGGTTGGCAACGGCAAAACCCATTCCTGAGTTGGCCGCCTCGTAGGACATCATGCACGAATCGAAATAGATGCTTTTGGTCTCGCTGAGCACAAAACTGGCACCAGCAAAACCAAGCCAGGATTGCCAGTTCTGGGTGCAGGTGTCGGAATGCAGCAACGTGAAGTGCTTGAGGTCGTCCGGTGTGACCTTTGACAGCGGCTTCTGGCCGAGAACTTCATGGAACAGCTTACGGCTGCACACCGGCGTCAGGTCTTCCCGAAACAACAGGTCCGATGGCAGTCCGTTGAAGTGGCCGTCGCCATAGCGGATTTCGAGGTCGAATTCGGAAGTCGTGAACTCATGCGTCGCGTACGAGGTCGAAACTCGCATCACGATATCGGGATGTTGCTGCTGAAAAAGTGGCAGGCGCGGAAACAGCCAGCGTGCGGCAAATGTCGGCAGTACGGATATCTTCAGCACATGTTCCTGTGATTGCCCGGTCGCTTCCATGCTGGCGGCGACGATCCGCTCCAGCGCCTCGCGAACGCGCGAGACATAGGTCTCGCCCTCGGGTGTCAGCGACACTGCATTGCCGCCGCGCTGGAAAATCTTGAAGCGCAGCTGGTCCTCCAGGCTTTTGACGCGCTGGCTGACCGCCGAAGCGGTGATGAACTGTTCTTCGCCGGCACGCGTGAAATTGCCATGCCTCGCAGCACTCTCGACGATTTTCAGCGAATTGAGGTTGACCTGACTGAGCAGACGCACGGTTTCGACCTTAAGCTGGGCTTATGGTAGCACTAGCATTCCTAATTTTACAGGGGGAGCTAATTTAATCGACTGTTAACCAAGTGTTTGCCCCCACTTGGAGAAGTACAATGAACGCACATACGATACCCGAATTGCGCTATGCGATGAGCCGCGAGGCCATTATCGGTCACGAAACCGCCTGGAAAGTGTCGAGCTTCGGCGTTGCGCAGTATCTGCATGGCTATGATCCGGCACTGCTTGCCGCGATCGAGGAAGCCGCCCTGAAGCTCAAGACCAGTCATGCCGTGCACAAGCACCTCGACCTGACCTTCATCACCGGCGCCGACCGTTTCATCCCCGAAATCAAGGAGTTGCTGAACGACAAGTTGCGCCTGGAGCGGCTCTCCGACATGATGGGCACGAAGCTGGAGCCCTATCCGCTGTCGATCGTCGGTTCGACCGTCACCTTCATGAACCCCAGGGATGGCGCCGTCGAATGGCATTGCGACGGCGTTCCGGTCACCGAACTCATTCCGCTGTCGATCAGCGATCCGCTGGTCGGCGGCCAGCTCGAAATCTATTGCGACGATTCCGAGACCGGCCGCGCCATTCTCGAATCCGGCCGCGGGATTCCGCGCAACCGCATCATGCGCATCGATCACAAGATGAACTACGCCACACTCGGGCAGTTCCTCGGTGTCCTGCATCGCACTGCGCCGATCCAGTTCGGCGAGCGCGTCACCCTGGTGCTCAACCAGCGCTCTGTGGCCAAGCCCTATGTCGACGATAACAGGATGTTCTATCTTGCCGCCGACAACGATCACGACCGCGAGTGGGTCAACGAACTGGCCGACGACGTGTGGACCAACCAACTGCCGGCCTATCGCCGGTTCGAAGCGGAACATCCGACGCCGGCCCCTGCCGAAGCGCCGGTTCCGGGCGGAGCCAGGGAATTATGGTAACGACCCATGACCCCGAAAAGTGGAAACCGGTTTTCGGACAGGATCATGGTCGACCACAGGGATAGCCCTTGCCGGTTCTTTCGGCATCGATCGGGCTCGGTATCCGTGCTGGTCTTCGCCACCGGCGCGGTGGCGTTGTGGTCGACAAATGCACTGATCGGCAAATCCCTGCTGGCCAGTCACCCCGTGTCGCAAGTGCAATTCCTGCAATTTGTAGGGGCCGCACTGGTGTTCGCGGTCATCCGGTTGATGAGCCGCGAGAAAGCCGCGGCAGTCACGGCGAGCACCGCGCTGGCGCCGCTCGCGGTTGGTTTTATCGGTCTGGTCGGCACCATGGTACTGCAATATATCTCCTTTGCCTTGATGCCGGTGATAGAAGCCAATCTCGTGGCCTACACCTGGCCCTTGATGGTTGCCGCGGCGGTGATCGCCTTCGACAATCCCCGGCGTCCGGCTTTGCTGGGCCTTGCCGCGGCCCTTGGGTTCGTCGGCGTCGCGTTGGTGATTTCGGGAGGTCGTGACCGCACCTGGTTCCAGGGTGATCTCGCCGGCTATCTGGCCGCATTCGGATCTGCGCTGTGCATGGCTTTCTATTCGGTGATGGTGGGACGGCTCGCCAATTCGCCGGACCGCTTGTTGTTGCCCTCGTCGCTGGTTGGCGTCGCGTTGACACTCATATGGTCCGCTCGCGAAGGCGTCGCCTGGCCCACCGGGATGGATCTGGCCCTCGGGCTCTATCTCGGCGCCGGGCCGATGGGGCTGGGTTATTACTTCTGGTCGCACGCCTTGAAGCTCGGAGGCAGCGGCAAGGTCGCTGTCGTCGCCTATCTCACGCCGATTGCCTCGACGCTGCTGCTGACCTTGTCCGGTGAACGGCTGACGACGACCGCCATTGCCGGAGCCGTCCTCGTGATCGGCAGTTGTGTCGCCGTCGGCCTGGAGCGTACGGAGGCGCAAGACTATGTTTGACGACAATGAACGTCTCGCCAGGCAGGAAGCGCACTGGCTCATCAAGGAATTCGGCGCGGAGGCACCACTTTATGCCGCGATGAAGGCTGAAAAGGCGATTGAGCAGAAGGATTTCGGGCGTTGTGCCCGCTGGAAGCGTATTCTTGAGATATTGGCGGATGGCCGGACAACCAAGTCTGTCGCTTCGAAGTATTAGATTTTCTAATTTGCGCGACGTCGATTTCCCATAAAGGTAGTTGATGCCAAGTCTTGATTCGTTTGGGACTTGGCGGTCCGTCGGGGGACGCGGTTAAAGAGATACATCGACAAAAGTCTTCACTGGGGTAGATGACTTTGTCACAAATAAGGTGAAAGAATTGTCAAATATCGAGGATAAGACCGTTATCGAGCTAACCGCCGATATTGTCTCGGCCTATGTAGGCAACAATCCGCTTCCGGCTTCTGGCCTGCCTGACCTGATTGCCAGCGTTAGCGCCTCGGTCCGAAAGCTGGCTGGCGCGGCCGTCGTGGAAAGCCCGAGCCTGGTTCCGGCTGTAAATCCGAAAAAGTCGGTGTTTCCCGACTACATCATCTGCCTGGAGGACGGCAAGAAGTTCAAGTCACTCAAGCGACACCTCAGGACAGACCATGGTTTGAGCCCGGACGACTATCGGGCCAAATGGGGTTTGCCGCCGGATTATCCGATGGTCGCCCCGAATTACTCGGCGACCCGGTCGGCGCTGGCGAAATCGACGGGACTTGGCCGCAAGCCGGCCGCTGCGCCAGCAGTGGTGGCCAAGGCGACAAAGCGTGGCAAGGCCACTGCCTGAGGCCTTGCTGGCCGGTATGGCAGATCACTGATCGGCTGCTCTGGCGGCGCATTATGTGCGCCGTTTCCAGGCCTTGTGCGGCCAACTGGCCCGCAAGGTCTTGCGAAGCGTTGATGTCCAGTGCAAAAGCGCGACCATGCTTATCATCAATGACCTCTCGCTCCGCATGGCGGGGCGCTTGCTTCTCGACCACGCCTCGCTCACCTTGCCGGCCGGCACCAAGGCCGGTCTTGTCGGCCGCAACGGCACCGGCAAGACGACGCTGTTCAAGGCTATAACAGGCGATTTTCCCTCCGAGACCGGCTCGATCAGCCTGCCGAAGAATACGCGCATCGGCCAGGTGGCGCAGGAAGCACCTGGCACCGAGGACCCGCTGATAGAGATCGTGCTCAAGGCCGACCTTGAGCGCACGGCGTTGCTCGAAGAAGAAAAGATCGCCACCGATCCACACCGTATCGCCGACATCCATATGCGGCTTGCCGATATCGACGCCCATTCGGCCGAGTCGCGCGCGGCCACCATCCTCGCCGGCCTCGGCTTCGACGACGCCGCGCAGCGCCGTCCGGCCTCGTCCTTCTCCGGAGGCTGGCGTATGCGCGTGGCGTTGGCCGCCGTGCTGTTTTCCGAGCCGGATCTCCTGCTGCTCGACGAGCCGACCAACTATCTCGACCTCGAAGGCACGCTGTGGCTTGAGAACTACGTTTCAAAGTATCCGCACACCGTGCTTCTGATTTCGCACGACCGCGATCTGCTCAACCGTGCGGTCAATTCGATCGTTCACCTCGACCAGAAGAAGCTGACGTTCTGGCGCGGCGGCTACGACCAGTTCGAGCGCCAGTACACCGAGCAGAAGGAATTGCAGGAAAAGGGCCGGGTCAAGCAGGAAGCCGCCCGCAAGCACATGGAATCCTTCGTCGAGCGTTTTCGCGCAAAGGCCTCCAAGGCAAGACAGGCACAGTCGCGCATCAAGGCGCTGGAAAAGATGAAGCCGATCTCGGCCATCGTCAACGACACGGTGCGGCCGTTCTCTTTCCCCGAACCTGTGAAGACGGTGGCCTCGCCGATCGTTGCGCTGAACAACGTCAATGTCGGCTATACCGAAGGGCAGCCGATCCTGAAGAAGATGACGCTGCGCATCGACGCCGACGACCGCATCGCGCTGCTTGGCGCCAATGGCAATGGCAAGTCGACGTTCGCCAAGCTGCTGTCGGGCCGTCTGAAGCAGGAGACCGGCACCATGACGGTGGCACCCGGGCTGAAGGTGGCGATCTTTGCCCAGCATCAGCTTGACGATCTGCGCCCTGAGGAAAACGCCTATGAGCATGTCCGCCGGATGATGCCGGAGGCGCCGGAATCGAAAGTGCGCGGCCGTGTCGCCCAATTCGGCCTCACGACCGAGAAGATGAACACGCCCGCCAAGGACCTGTCCGGTGGCGAGAAGGCGCGGCTGTTGATGGGGCTGTCCGCCTTCGAGGGGCCGAACCTGTTCATCCTCGACGAGCCGACCAACCATCTCGACATCGACAGCCGCGAATCGCTGATCCATGCGCTCAACGAATTTCCCGGCGCCGTCATCCTGATCTCGCACGACCGCCATCTGCTCGAGGCGACCGCCGACCGGCTCTGGCTGGTGAAGGACGGCGCGGTCAATCCGTATGACGGCGACCTGGAGGACTACAAGACGCTGGTCACCGGCATCTCCGGCGACCGTCGCGGCAAGCGGGAGGCCGACAAGGCGTCAAAAGCCGACCGCCGCCGCGATGCGGCCGCGCGCCGCGCCGCCTTCGAACCGTTGGCCAAGGAAATCCGCGCCACCGAGGCGCTGATGGACCGCATCCGCAAGCGCATCGACGGCATCGAGGACGAACTCGCCAACCCGGCGGTCTACGAAAAGGATCCGTCGACGGCGACAAGGCTCGCCAAGGAACGCTCGCAGCTTGCGCAGACGCTTGCGGGCCACGAGGAAAAATGGCTGACCATGTCGGCCGAATACGAGGAAGGCACGGCGGAGTAGGATGAGCGCTTCTCCTTCTCCCCTCGCGGGAGAAGGTGGCCTGGCGAAGCGAGGCCGGATGAAGGGTATGCCAGGGAACGCCAGCGTCTCACTCCGCTGGAACACCCCTCAACGTCTCGGCGCTATCACGCCGATCCACCTTGTCCGCAAGGGGAGAAGGGAAGGTGCCATCTGGCCCTACACCTGACCGTCATAAACGGGTAGTTTGCCCCCATGAACCAGCACGCTAACCTCCGCATCGGCCATTCGGCCTGTCCGCATGATTGCCCGTCGACCTGTGCTCTTGAGGTCGAACTGCTCGACGGCAACCGCATCGGCCGGGTCCATGGCGCCAAGGCCAACAGCTACACATCGGGCGTCGTCTGCGCCAAGGTCGCCCGCTATGCCGACCGCGTCCATCATCCCGATCGTCTGCTGAAGCCGCTGGTGCGCAAGGGCGCCAAGGGCGAGGGCGTCTGGCAGGAAGCGAGCTGGGAGGCCGCTCTCGACCTCGTCGCCGAGAAATTCAACGCGGCCGAAGCGAAGCACGGCTCGGAGACGGTCTGGCCCTATTACTATGCCGGCACGATGGGGCTGGTGCAGCGCGACGGCATCGAGCGGTTGCGCCACGCGAAAAAGTACTCGGGCTTCTTCGGCTCGATCTGCACCAATCTCGCATGGACCGGCTGGATGATGGGGGCAGGCGCGCTGCGCGGACCGGATCCGCGCGAGATGGCGAAATCCGACTGCGTCGTGATCTGGGGCACCAACGCCGTGGTCACGCAGGTCAATGTGATGACCCACGCCATCAAGGCACGCAAGGAACGCGGCGCGAAGATCGTGGTCATCGACGTCTATGAGAATGCGACGATGAAGCAGGCCGACATCGGTCTGGTCTTGAAGCCCGGCACCGACGGCGCGCTCGCTTGTGCTGTCATGCATGTCCTGTTTCGCGAGGGCCTGGCCGACCGCGCCTATCTGCGGAAATACACGGACGATCCGAAGGGCCTGGAGACGCATCTCGTTACCCGCACGCCGGAATGGGCGGCTGCTATCACTGGTTTGACGGTCGCCGAGATCGAGGCCTTCGCGCGATTGGTCGGCACGACCAGGAAAACATATTTCCGCCTCGGCTACGGCTTTGCGCGCCAGCGCAACGGCGCCGTCAACATGCATGCGGCGTCCTGCATCGCCGCCGTCACCGGCGCCTGGCAGTATGAGGGCGGCGGCGCCTTCCATTCCAATTCCGGCATCTTCAAACTCAACCAGGATGTGCTCGAAGGCACGAGGATGCGTGATCCTTCGATCCGCTATCTCGACCATTCGCGTATCGGCCCGGTGCTGACCGGCGCCAGCGACGCGCTTTATGGCGGACCGCCGGTGACGGCGATGCTGATCCAGAACACCAATCCGGTGAATGTCGCGCCCGAGCAGCGGCTGGTGAAGCAGGGTTTCCTGCGCGACGATTTGTTCACCTGCGTGCACGAGCAGTTCATGACCGACACTGCCAAGCTGGCCGATGTGGTGCTGCCGGCGACGATGTTCGTCGAGCACGACGACATCTACAAGGGCGGCGGCAACCAGCACATCACGCTCGGCCCCAAGCTGATCGAGCCACCGGAAGGGCCGCGCACTAACCATTTCGTCATCGAGCAACTGGCCGAGCGCCTCGGTGTCGCCGACAGGCCGGGCTTCGGCCTCACCGAACAGCAGCATATCGACGTCATTCTTGGCAAGCGCGGGCTGGGCAGTTTCGACTCCTTGAAGGACGAGAAGTGGATCGACCTGCAGCCGGATTTCGACACGGCGCATTTCATCCGGGGCTTTGGTCACGCAGACGGAAAATTCCGCTTCCGCGCCGACTGGACCGGTCAGGCGGCTCCCAACCGGCCGCCGAAGAGCATGGGGTTGTTCGGCCCGGTGGCGCTATTGCCCGAATTTCCCGATCATGTCGATCTGATCGAAGTGGCCGACGAAGTGCATCCGTTCCGGCTGGCGACCTCGCCGGCGCGCAACTTCCTCAACTCGACCTTTTCCGAGACACCGGTGTCTAAGGCCAAGGAGGGCCGCCCGGAGCTCCTGCTGCATCCTGACGATGCGGCGGCTCTCGATCTTGCCGACGGCGATCGTGTCGAGATCGGCAACATGCGCGGCGAGGTGGTGCTGCACGCCAAATTGTTCGACGGTATTAAGCGCGGTGTCGTGATCGCCGAAGGCATCTGGCCGAACAGCGCGCATGAGCGCGGCGAAGGCATCAACGTGCTGACGGGAGCCGATGCGCCCGCCCCTTACGGCGGCGCTGCCTTCCACGACAACAAGGTGTGGCTGCGCAAGGCGGAAGACCTGGGCGCCTAGCGCTGCTGATTTCCCGTTCCCGATTCCACCTCTGGCCCAAACACCAGCGGTCGCGAACGCCAACTCCCGTCTCTATAGAGGCAGTCGTCCGTCGCAAATGGGAGAGTGCCGATGGCCGGCGCGATTTCGCTTCTGGGAATACCGCATGACGAGAATTCGTCCTATGTTCAGGGGGCTGCTAAGGCGCCACCGCTCATCAGGCGCGAACTCATCAGCGATGCTTACTCCTCATGGAGCGAGACCGGCTTCGACCTGACCGGCCGTTTCGTCGATCATGGCGACATCGACTTCGCCCAACCGGGCGATCCCTGGCAGCGGATCGAGAGCGAAGTCGACCGCGCGCTGGACGCAGGCCATCCCCTGATCAGCCTTGGCGGCGACCACGCGATCTCCTGGCCGGTGCTGCGCGCGGTGCGCCGTCGCCATCCAAGCCTGACGATCGTTCACATCGATGCCCACCCCGACATCTATCATGCCTACGGTGACAATCCGCGTTCGCACACATCGCCTTTCGCACGGATCATGGAGGAGCGGCTTGCCGACCGCCTGATCCAGATCGGCTTGCGCACCGTGAACGACCATCACCGCGATCAGTTCAAGCGCTTTGGCGTAGAGGTCGTGGAGGCTGCGCATTTCAGCGAAAGCCTGTCCCTTGATCTCAAGACGCCCGTCTATATCTCGATGGATCTCGACGGGCTCGATCCTGCTTTTGCGCCCGGCGTCTCCCATCGTGAGCCTGGCGGGCTGTCGACACGGCAAGTCATCAACCTGATTCGAGGCATCAACCAGCCGATCGTTGCTGCTGATATTGTTGAATACAATCCGAGCCAGGACCTCTCCAATGTGACGGCGCTTGTCGCCGCCAAACTGACGAAGGAGATCGCCGGCATGATGCTCAGGGCATCATCTGCGGCGGATTGACAGCGCGGCCGAATTTCACACCGGCAGGGTCTCAGTCGCCTTTTTCCTGTTTTGCCGCTGGCGGATGTCGTCGGCGACCGCCTGGGCTTCGATACCGATTTCGCGCAGCAGCCCGGTGACCGCGTTGTGAAAGCCGACCAGATAGAGGCCGAGATCCGAAGCGCGGGCATTGACGCCGCTAGGCCCCGGCTCGATGCCGGGTTCGAGGAACCTGGCATAGCCCGGCCGATAGCCGGTGGCGAAGAGGATGGCGTCGAATTCGCTGTTCCTGCCGTCCGCAAAACAGGCACCGCGTTCCGAGATTTCAGCGATGTCGGGCGCCACCTTGATCGCGCCCTCGCGGATCTTGCCGATGGTGCCGACATCGATCACCGGAATGCGCGATGCAAGCGCGATCTGCTGCAGCAGTCCCTGCTTCGGCCGTCTGAGCCCAAACTTCTCCAGCCTGCCCAGTACCAGATTGAGGATGACGGGGAACAGGGCGTCGTTGATGCGCTGCGGCCCGAGCCGCGTCGCCATGCCGACCATCTGGATCGGCACGCCGAACAGTTCGCGCGGCACGATGTGAACGCCGCCACGCACCGAGATAGTCGGTCGGGCGCCGGCTTCCGCCAGATCGAGCGCAATCTCCGCACCGGTGTTGCCCATGCCGACGACCAGCACCGATTGGCCGGCAAAAGGCGTGGCGTTGCGATAGTCGGCGCTGTGCAGCGTCTTGCCCTTGAAGGTGTCGATGCCGGCAAATTTGGGCAGCAAGGGCTCGGCATTGTAGCCGGACGCGATCACCACATGCGAAGCGCGTAAGGCGCCGGACGTCGATTCCACCCGCCAACCGCGGCCCTTCCGGGCGATCGCCCGCACCGTCTCTCCGAAGCGGGGCTCCAGGTCGAAACGCTTTGCATAGGCTTCGAGATACTCGACCACGAGATGGCGCGGCACATAGCGCGGATAGTCCTTGGGGAAGGGGACGAAGGGCAGCGAGGAGTAACGCTTGGTCGTATGCAGGTGCACGCGGTCGTAGTGACGCCGCCAGGCTGGCGCTGTCTGCTGCTCCTTTTCGAGCATGACGAAATCCAGCCCGGCTTGCAGCAGGCACGCAGCAACCGCCAGGCCCGCCGGTCCGGCACCGATGATCGCGACTTTCGTGGCTTCGTCCATGCGCGCCTCCCCCTCCAATTCGCGATCCAGAATGTCAGAAGCGTGGCAAGCGTACCACCGGCTCATCCAGGCAGGGGCACCGTCAAACCGACCTTGATGCGGTCCATGGCGACGAAGGTGCGGAACTTCCGCACATTGTTGCTGCCGAAGAACAGTTTTCGCGTCAGCGCCTCGTAAGCGCCCATGTCGGCCACGGTGATAACGAGGATGAAGTCGGCCTCGCCGGTGACATAATAGCATTGCTGTACTTGCGGCTCCGCCGAGAATTGCCTCTTGGCCTCGTCGATCAATTCGGTGCGTTCGCTCTCGAGCTCCACCTCGACGAAGAGGGTGATCGGCTGGCCGACGGCCGCAGGCTCGACGATGGCGACATTGCCGGCAATGACGCCGGTCTGCTCCATGCGCTTGATGCGGCGCTGCACGGCCGGCGCCGACAGGTTCACCGCCTCGCCGATCAACCGTTGCGGCGTCGTGTTGTCCCGCTGCAGGATGGCAAGGATGGCGAGATCGAAGCTGTCGAGTGAGGCTGGCGAATGAGGCATTGCTGTCCCGACGAAACAAACTTGCATTTCGAGAGCCAAATTACGGCGCTTTTTGCGCATGGTTTGCAATATCTTTTCTTGGACGACGCCAAGGAGAGCCCGCCAATGTTCCTACCCAATCGCCATGCCTTGTACCGCCAGCCGCTGGACGCGGCCGATGCCGAAACCCTCGGCACCGCCGGGGCGGACACTGTCGAGCGTTTCCTTGCCTGCCGTGACAATCACCTGACGACGCCGCTGCACGCCCTGCCGGCGTTGGCTGGAGAACTCGGCCTCGGCACCTTGCATGTCAAAGATGAGGGCTTTCGCCTCGGCCTAGGCAGCTTCAAGGCGCTGGGCGGCGCCTATGCGGTCTTCCGTCTGGTCCTGGAGGAGGCCAGCAAGCGGCTCGGCCGCTCCGTCGATGTCGGCGATCTCGAACGGCCCGAAGTCCGGTCGGTCGCGGCCACCATGACGGTTGCTTGCGCTACCGACGGCAATCATGGCCGCTCCGTCGCGCAAGGCGCCGAGCTTGTCGGCGCAAAGGCAGCGATCTTTGTCCATGCCGGCGTCAGCGACGAGCGCGTCGCGGCCATCGCCCGCTACGGCGCGGAGATGATCCGCGTCGGCGGCAATTACGACGATTCGGTCAGGCAGGCGGCGCGTGTCGCCGCGGAGAAAGGCTGGACGGTGGTTTCCGATACCTCATGGCCGGGCTACGAACGCATTCCAGGCCTTGTCATGCAGGGTTACACGGCGATCGTGCGCGAGGCGCTGCGCCAGCTCTCCGAACCGCCGACCCATGTCTTCGTGCAGGCCGGCGTCGGCGGCATCGCGGCCGCGATCGCCGGCCATCTCGCCATCGTGCTCGGCGAAACCAGACCGGTTTTCACGGTGGTGGAACCCGCCCGTGCCGCCTGCGTTTTCGGCGCCGCCAAGGCCGGGCATCCGGTCAAGATCGCGCATGGCGAGGCGACAGTCATGGCGATGCTCGAATGCTACGAGGCCTCGCCGGTCGCCTGGCGCGTGCTAGCACGCGTCGCCGATGCGTTCATGACCGTCGACGAGGACGAAGCCATCGCCGTGATGCGGCGGCTGGCACGCCCGGCCGGCAATGATCCGGCCATCGTCGCCGGTGAAAGCGGCGGGGTCGGCCTTGCCGGGCTGATCCGGGCGATGGCCGATCACAAGGCCGAGCTTGGCCTCGACGCCACTTCGCGCGTGCTGGTCGTCAACACCGAAGGCGCGACAGATCCCCGCCGCTATGCCGAACTCGTCGGCATGAGTCCGGCGGATGTGCTTGCCGGCAAGGTGCTTTCTGGAGTGACGCCATGACCTTGATCGACGCAATGACCTCGATCGACGCACAAAGGCTGCTTGGCCGCATCCGCGAGCTCGGCGGCATCGGTCGTGATGGCGAGGGCAGATTGGTGCGGCTGGCCGCCTCCGACGCCGACAGGCTGGGTCGCGACCGCTTCGTCCGCTGGCTGCGCGAGGCCGGTCTCGAAATCGCCATCGATCGCATGGGAAATATCTTCGGAGTCTGGCGGGTGCCGGAGAATGCTGGCCATGCGCCGATCCTCATCGGCTCGCATATCGACACTGTCATCGATGCCGGCATCTATGACGGCTGCTACGGCGTGCTCGCCGGGCTGGAGGTGATCGAAACGCTGAAGGCGTCGGCTCTTGTCCCGTCGCGCCCGCTCGCGGTCGCCGCCTTCACCAATGAGGAAGGGGTTCGCTATTCCCCTGACATGATGGGTTCACTGGTCCATGCCGGCGGCGTCGGTATCGACGAGGCGCTGGCGGCCGTCGGCACCGATGGCAGCGTGCTGGGAGAGGAACTGGCCCGCATCGGCTATGCCGGCGACGAGGAGCCGGGCTTCCTCCAACCGCATGTCTATCTCGAATTGCATATCGAGCAGGGCCCGGTCCTGGAACGCGAAGGCGTACCGATCGGTGCTGTGGAAAACCTCCAAGGCATCTCCTGGCAGCGCATCACCATAGACGGCATCGCCAACCACGCCGGCACCACGCCGATGTCGATGCGCAATGACGCCGGGCATGCGGCTGCGCGTGTCGTCACGTTCCTGCACGACCGCGCCAAGGCTTCGAACACGCCGACCGTTGCGACGGTCGGCACGATGCGTTTCGAGCCAAACGCCATCAATGTCATCCCCTCGCGCGCCGTCTTCACCGTCGACCTGCGCGACCCTTTCGAGCATCGCCTGCAAGCCGAGGAAGCCGCGCTCGCCGCGTTTCTTGAGGACCTCGCGGCCGGCGATGGCGTCGCGATCTCGGTCGAGCGGCTGGCCCGCTTCGAGCCTGTGATCTTCGATATCAGCATTGTCGAATTGATCGAAGCCGCCGCGAAGAAGCGCGGGTATGCATCGAAGCGCATGACCTCAGGCGCCGGCCACGACGCGCAGATGATGGCGCGCCTTGCGCCCGCGGCGATGATTTTCGTGCCGAGCGCCGGCGGCATCAGCCACAATCCGCGCGAACATACCGCCGATGCCGAGCTTGTCGCCGGCGCCAACATCCTGCTTGATGTCGTCACCCGCCTTGCGGATCAGGAGATATCAGACAATGGCTGAAATCGATCGCGATGCGCTGAAGCTGGAGATGACCGGATGGCGGCGCGATCTGCACGCGCATCCCGAATTCGGCTTCGAGGAAAAGCGCACGGCGGCCTTCGTCGCGGCCAAGCTGCGCGAATTCGGCCTGGACGATGTCGCCGAGGGTGTCGGCGGCACCGGCGTCGTCGGCACTTTGAAGCGTGGCAGCGGCAACCGTGCCATCGCGCTGCGGGCCGACATGGATGCGCTGCGCATATCGGAGCAATCGACCGCGCCCCACCGCTCCGGCAATCCCGGTCTCATGCATGCCTGCGGTCATGACGGCCACACGGCGATGCTGCTGGGTGCGGCCAAGCTTCTGGCTGGGGAGGGTGGTTTCGACGGCACGGTGCGCTTCATCTTCCAGCCGGCGGAGGAATGGGGAAAAGGCGCGTTGGCGATGCTCGATGATGGCCTGATGCAGCGCTTTCCCTTCGACGAGATATTCGGCCTGCACAACATGCCGGGCCTGCCCGTCGGGCATTTCGAAACCCGCGCCGGCCCGGTCATGTCGGCCGAAGATATTTTCGAGATCGTCCTCACGGGGTTGGGCGGCCACGCTGCTCGGCCGCATTCGGGTCAGGAAACGCTGGTTGCCGCCTGTGCGCTGGTCACCAACCTGCAGACCATCGTCTCGCGACGGCTGAGCCCGGCCGACATTTCCGTGGTTTCAGTGACCGAATTGATCACCGACGGCACCCGCAACGCGCTGCCGGGCCTTGCCCGCATCCTTGGCGACGCGCGCAGTTTCCGCCCCGAGGTCAGCGCCGCGATCGAACGCCAGATGCGCATTGTCGCCGAAGGTATCGCTGCCGCCTACAATGTCACCGCCGAGGTCAACTATACTAGGGAATTCGTGCCTTTGCGCAACGATGCCGAACTGGTCGATGCGGCCTTCGCCGCCGCCGGACACGTGTTCGAGCCCGGCAATATCGCGGTCGCCCGCGAGCCGATGACGGCATCGGAGGATTTCGCCCGCTTCCTCGATCATGTGCCGGGCTGCTTCGTCTTCCTCGGCAATGGCGAGGTCTCGGCACCGCTTCACAATTCCAGCTACGACTTCAACGATGACGGGCTGTTGTTCGGTGTCAATTTCCATGTCGCCGTCGCCAGGCAGCGGCTTGGGACTTGAACCCTCATGGGCTTCGCGGCATTTTACGGGGGGAAAACGCCCGGGAACGGTTGAAATCCCTGATCTCGCATGACGCAACGGCAAGACTCAGCTAGCCTCCCTGGCGCGGCGGACCTGATATCCGCCTGGCCGGCGCTATCAGATTACCTCCCAAGCGGCGCCGGCCTTCTTCCCTGCGCTAAATTAGCTTTCGTTAAATTTAGAATGCTCGCGCTTGGCGGAAGTTAGAGTTTTGCTGCCATGACCGCGGCGGGCTTTTAGTTTGCTGTGGTTCATAGATGCGCGGGCCGAACTGGATAAAGGCGTGCGTCAGGACGAAGCGCGGCGGGTGCGCGCGGTTATCGCTGAACTCGAACGAAACTTGACCGCTGCCTCGGCCCAGATACAACAGCTGCGCCAGGACGCAGGCCACGAACTGCGCAATTCCAAGTTCCGCCTCGATCGCCTCGAGGCAATGCGTTGAGGGCGATGCCGTAATCGTCTGGCGCAGGGCACCATTCACTGGTCAGCAATGCCATTGTTCACGACAGGAATTGCGAGGTCTTGGTCCGCTCCAGGCGCCTTTGTCGGCGGCAGTTTGTTGTCGCAAGCCGAGAGAGCCAAGGCCACCAGCGCGAAGATCAGTACTGGCTTTTTCATCGCTACTTCCTCCACCCCCAAAACGACGCGGTGTCGGTTTGGTTGCTCTATTGCACCGAGGGAACAAAATCCCCTGCCTCAGGTTGACCCAGCGAAGGAGGACCGCCGCATGATCCGTTTGCTCCTGGTTGGCACGTTGGCCTTTGTTACTTACCGTCTCGCCCGCAAGATGATCGATGAGGTACCCGACAGTGTCGATCCTCTCTTGCTGCCGGCGCCCGCAAACGACCGCGAGGCGTTGCGCCGGCAATCGGCGTCGATGGGCGTTGACCCGAAACGCTGACCTTCTTGTTCCGCCGAATTGGCGGAGCTGCTTCTCTGTTGCGAACAAAGCGGAAACGATGCTTGATGGGCGATGAACCTCGCCGCCCATGATTCGACCTTTTTGGACTCGACCGTCCAGCCGGCTTATCTCGCCCGGCTAAACGACGCCCAACGCCAGGCCGTCGAACATGGCGACGGCAAGATTGCAGGCCCGCTGCTGGTCATCGCCGGTGCCGGCTCCGGCAAGACCAACACCTTGGCGCACCGCGTCGCTCATCTGATCGTCAAGGGAGCCGACCCGCGCCGCATCCTGCTGATGACGTTTTCGCGGCGCGCCGCATCCGAAATGGCCAGGCGCGTCGAGCGCATCGCCGGCGAGGTGCTAGGCCGCGATGCTGCCGTGATCACGGATGCGCTGACCTGGGCCGGCACTTTTCATGGCATCGGTGCGCGGCTGCTGCGCGATTATGCACTGGAGATCGGCCTCGATCCGGCCTTCACCATCCATGATCGCGAGGATTCCGCCGATCTGATGAATCTCGTACGCCACGAACTCGGCTTCTCCCGGACGGAAGCGCGCTTTCCGACCAAAGGCACCTGCCTTGCCATCTATTCGCGCGCCGTCAACGCGCAGGTGCCGCTCGGTGAGGTGCTGGGATCTGCTTTCCCCTGGTGCGCCGGCTGGGCCGAGCAGCTCAAGCAGCTGTTTGCCGGCTATGTCGAGGCCAAGCAGGCGCAGAACGTGCTCGATTACGACGATCTGCTGCTCTACTGGGCGCAGATGACCGCCGAGCCTGAGATCGCCACGCATCTCGGCGGGCGTTTCGACCATGTGTTGGTCGACGAATACCAGGATACCAATCGGCTGCAGGCGTCGATTCTGCTTGCGCTGAAACCCGACGGCGCCGGGCTGACGGTGGTCGGTGACGACGCGCAGTCGATCTATTCGTTCCGCGCTGCCGAAGTGCGCAACATCCTCGACTTCCCCAGGCAGTTCGCCCAGACCGCCGATGTGGTGATGCTGGAGCGCAATTACCGCTCGACCGAGACCATTCTGGCGGCCGCCAATGCGGTCATCGGCGAAGCTTCGGAGCGCTTCACCAAGAACCTGTGGTCGGAACGCAAATCCGCCGACAAGCCAAGACTTGTGACCGTGCGTGACGAGGTCGAGCAGGCCAATTTCGTCTGCGACACCATCCTGGCGGAGCGCGAGGCTGGCACCGCGCTAAAGTCGCAGGCGGTGCTGTTTCGTGCCTCGCACCACAGCGGACCGCTGGAGATCGAACTTACGCGGCGCAACATTCCCTTCGTCAAGTTCGGTGGCCTGAAATTCCTCGATGCAGCCCACGTCAAGGACGTGCTGGCGGTGCTGCGCTTCGCCGAAAACCCGCGCGACCGTGTCGCCGGTTTTCGCGTGCTGCAGCTTTTGCCGGGGATAGGCCCTTCCGCCGCCGCGCAAATCGTCGAAGCGATGACGTCGGCGTTGGACGAGGCGATGGGCCTGGCCGGCTGGCGTCCGTCGCAGCGCGCCGCCGACGATTGGCCGGGTTTTGTCTCGCTTTATTCCGGCTTGCGAGCTGGCGCCAAATGGCCAGCCGACCTCGAACAGATCAGGCTGTGGTACGAACCGCATCTGGAACGCATCCACGAGGATGCGATCACGCGCCGCGCCGACCTGCTGCAGCTCGAGCAGATCGGCTCGGGCTATGCCTCGCGCGAACGCTTCCTGACCGAGCTGACGCTCGATCCGCCGGACGCGACCAGCGATCAGGCCGGGCCGCCGCATCGCGACGAGGACTATCTGATCCTGTCCACCATCCACTCGGCCAAGGGCCAGGAGTGGAAGAACGTCTTCGTGCTCAACACGGTCGATGGCTGCATTCCGGCCGATCTCGGCGTCGGCACCAAGGAGGACATCGAGGAAGAGCGCCGGCTGCTCTACGTGGCGATGACACGAGCCAAGGACAGCCTTAACCTGGTCCTGCCGCAGCGCTTCTTTCCGCATGGCCAGGCGGCGCGCGGCGACCGCCATCTCTATGCCTCGCGCACCCGTTTCATCCCGGCCTCCATTCTTGCCGCCTTCCAGCAGCTTTCGTGGCCGGCCGCGCAAGCGGCGCAGGGCAGGGCACCCCGGCCGGAGGTGCGCGTCGACATCGGCGCCCGCATGCGCGGCATGTGGAAATAGCGGGAGCCGATGGCGCAGCCGCCGATCAGGATCGCCATATCAGGCGCGCTCGGCCGCATGGGACGCCAGATGGCGGATGCGGTGCGGGCCGATGCGCGCCTGGCGCTTGCCGCCCGCTTTCACCGCCCAGGCAGTGTCGGTGATGGGCTGGTGAGCCGCGACGAGGCACTTGCCATGGCCGACGTGGTCATCGACTTCACCGCGCCGGCCGCCTCCGCCGATCTGGCCAGTTTCTGTGCGCAACGTGGCGGGCCAGCCTTGGTGATTGGCTCGACGGGTTTCGATGCCGCCGAGATGGCCACCATCGCCGCCGCCGCGAAAACCGTCGCAATTGTGCGGTCCGGAAGCTTCTCGCTCGGGCTCAACATGCTGGTCGGATTGGTCGGGCAGGCCGCGCGGGCACTTGGCCCGCAAGACTGGGATGCCGAGATTTTCGAGGCGCATCATCGCCATAAGGTCGACGCGCCATCGGGCACGGCGCTGATGCTGGGGCAAGCCGTTGCCGGCGGACGCGGCGTCGAACTGGACGCGGTTGCCAGGCGCGTCCGCGATGGCGTCACCGGCACGCGGCCGGCGGGCGAGATCGGCTTCGCGGTGGCGCGCGGCGGCGGCATCATCGGCGAGCACAGCGTCAGCTTCTGCGCCGAGGGCGAAACCGTCACCGTGTCGCATGCGGCTGGCGACCGCATCATGTTCGCGCGTGGCGCCATCGCCGCGGCACTCTGGGTGGCGGGCCGCGCTCCCGGCGAGTACGACATGCGCGACGTATTGGGTTTTGGCGCATCGTAACCGGCAAATCCTGGCTATTTTCATTCCCCGGTTGCTAAAGTGGCTGAAAGCCGGCTGAAAGCTTGGGCATGCAATTGATTCATTGCGGCGTTCGCCGCGTGACCGGTGCGGGAGTGGCCGGCAGGAGGAATGCGGCGCAGCCTGGATGGCGCACCGCCCAGGTGGAGGAAGTTACATGACCGGTTTGATCTCGAAGTGCATCTTGCGTTCGGCGGCGCTGACGCTCGCCATTGTCGGCACGGGCGCGACCGCGGCGTCCGCCGCGGACAAGATCACCATCATCGTCGGAGGCATGGAAAAGCAGATTTACCTGCCGGCCGTGCTCACCCAGCAGCTCGGCTACTTCAAGGATGAGGGGCTCGACGTCGAACTGATCAACTCGCGAGCCGGCGTCGAGGCCGAGAATGAATTGCTGGCCGGCGCCGTGCAGGGCGTTGTCGGCTTTTACGACCACACTGTCGACCTACAGTCAAAGGGCAAATACATCCAGTCGATCGTCCAGTTCAGCCAGGCCCCTGGCGAGGTCGAACTGGTCTCCGCCAAGCACCCGGAGATCAAGTCGCCGGCCGACTTCAAGGGCGCCACGCTGGGCGTCACCGGACTTGGGTCGTCGACCGATTTCCTGACCCAATATCTTGCCGTCCGCAGCGGCCTGAAGCCGGGTGATTACACGCTGCTGCCGGTCGGCGCCGGCAATACCTTCATCGCAGCCGTCAAGCAGGACCAAATTCAGGCCGGCATGACCACGGAGCCGACCATCGCGAAATTGCTCAAGACCGGCGAGGCCAAAGTCCTGGTCGACATGCGCACGCCCGAAAAGACCAAGGAAGCGCTGGGCGGCGACTATCCTGCGGCATCCTTCTACGTCCAGTCTTCCTGGGTCGAAGGCCACAAGGACGAAGCACAGAAGCTCGCCAATGCCTTCGTCAAGACGATGAAGTTCATCGCCGGCCATTCGGCCGAGGAGATCGCCGACAAGATGCCGAAGGACTATTACGCCGGCAACAAGGATCTCTATATCCAGGGGCTCGCCGGCGGCAAGGCGATGTTCACGCCCGACGGACGCATGCCGGCCGATGGCCCGGAGACGGTGCTGAAAGTTCTGTCGACCTTCTCCAAGAGCCTGCAGGGCAAGCAGATCGACCTGTCGAAAACCTTCACGACGGAATTCGTCGACGCCGCCAAGTAGGCAGGCAGGCGAGGCGGGTTACCCGGTTCGCTCTTGAGGAACAACAAGTTGCGCCGCTGGCCTGAATCGATTTGGCAGCGGCGCGCCTACCGATGTCGAGAGATGGCGACCACAAGTTTTGGCCGCAGGCATTCTCGCATCATCGCCACAGGAGTATGCCATGCAAGTGCAAACGATGGCGGCTGAGAAGTTGTCTCAGGCCGCGCCGCCGGCCGATGCCGCGATCGCCATCGATGATGTGACGCTACGCTTCGTCACGCCCGACGGCCATATGATGACGGCGATCCGCGATTTCACCATGACGGTGGCGCGTGGCGAATTCGCCTGCGTCGTCGGGCCGACCGGCTGCGGCAAGTCGACGACGCTCAACCTCGTCACCAGCCTGCTGCGGCCGACCACAGGTCATGTCCGCGTCATGGGCAAACCGGTCACCGATATCAGCCGCGACATCGGTTTCGTCTTCCAGGCCGATGCGCTTTTTCCCTGGCGAAGCGTCATCGACAATGTCGCCGCCGGTCCGCTTTATCGCGGGATCCCCAAGGCGCAGGCCTATGATCGGGCCCGCGACTGGATCGCCCGCGTCGGCCTCGGCCGCTTCGAAAAACATTATCCGCACCAGCTTTCGGGCGGCATGCGCAAGCGCGTCGCCCTTGCCCAGACCTTCATCAACCAGCCGAAGATTCTGCTTATGGACGAGCCGTTCAGTGCACTTGACATGCAGACGCGCACGGCCATGCAGGACGAATTGCTCGGCCTGTGGTCGGAACAGAAATCCTCCGTCGTCTTCGTCACCCACGATCTGGAGGAGGCGGTGGCGCTGGCCGACAAGGTCTATGTGCTCACCGCCGGGCCGGGAACGGTCAAGAGCGTCTACCGCATCGACCTGCCGCGTCCGCGTGTCATGGCCGACATCCGCTACGACCCGAAATTCGTCGAGATCGCCAAGGTGATCTGGAACGACCTGCGCGAAGAAGTGCAGCTCGGCCAGAGCCGCACCTTGCAGAGCGGCCATTGAGAGGAGACACCAACATGACCGCTATCTCTCCCACCGCTTCCCATGCCGCCGTCCGCGATGCCTCCATTGCCGTTGCCGAGGCCCGGGCGAGGGCCCGGCTACGCCGCCGCCATGCTTTGGTCATCGGCCTGCGCCTGGCTATCCTCGTTGCGTTCCTTGGCCTGTGGGAACTCGGCGCCGACTATAACATCATCGACCCGTTCTTCTTCGCCAGCCCCTCGGGCATCTGGGAACAGATCTGGTCCTGGATCACCGAGGGCACCTCGCAGGGACCGCTCTGGCTGCAGATCTATGTGACGCTGGAGGAAACCTTCCTCGGCTTCGCCATCGGCGCACTGGGCGGCATCGCCGCCGGCATCATTCTCGGCCGCAACCGGCTGCTGGCCGATGTCTTTTCGATCTACATCAAGATCGCCAATTCCGTGCCGCGCGTCGTGCTCGGCTCTGTCTTCATCATCGCGCTCGGCCTAGGCATGGCCTCGAAAGTGGCGCTCGCCGTGGTGATGGTGTTCTTCGTCGTTTTCGCCAACGCCTTCCAGGGGGTTCGTGAGGCCGACAGGGCGATGATCGCCAACGCCCAGATCCTCGGTGCCTCGCCGTTCCAGATCACCCGCACCGTCATTATCCCGTCGGCGATGAGCTGGATCCTGGCCAGCCTGCATGTCAGCTTCGGCTTTGCCTTGGTCGGCGCCGTGGTCGGCGAATTCCTCGGCGCCAAGCAAGGCATGGGCCTGCTGATCTCGACCGCGCAGGGCGCCTTCAACGCCAATGGCGTCTTTGCCGCCATGATCATCCTGGCCGTTATGGCGCTGGTGGTGGAATTCATCATCACCCGCTTCGAGAACTATGTCGTCAAGTGGCGGCCGGCGCCGTTCAACGAGCAGGGCACCTGATTTTGTTCCGAGGACAGTCCGAGCCCGCGCTGGGCGCGGGTCGGTTCAGGCCAGGGGCAACCTGACCTCGACCACCAGACCGCCGGCCGCGCCATCCCCGAGGGTGACGCGGCCGCCGGCATTCTCGACAACCTCGCGCACGATGGCGAGGCCCAGGCCGCTGCCTTCCTCGGTCGAACCGGCGATGCGATAAAAGCGCTCGAACACGTGATCCCGCTCTTCGGCAGGGATGCCGGGCCCGTCATCGGCTACCGTCAACACGGCTTCGCTATCGATGGCCGCCAGCTTCACCGTCACGCTGGCGCCTGCCGTCGAGTAACGCAGCGCGTTGTCGACAAGATTGACGATCATCTCGCGCAGCATGGTGCCGTCGCCAATGACTGCAACCGGCCCTGTTTCCTCCAGCCCGAGATCGATCTTGCGGGCGATCGCCGCGGGCGCCTGCGTTTCCAGTACATGGCGGGCGGCTTCTGTCAGGTCGATGCGATCGGCGCGTGGCCGCCGGCTGCCAGGCTCGGCACGCGACAGGGTGAGCAATTGTTCGGCCAGCCGCGCCAGCTTGCCGGAGCTGGCCTGCAGCGCCACCAGCGCTTCCTGGCGCGCATCGGTGGCGGTTTCGCGTAGCGCATAGCTTGCCTGCGTCGATAGCAGCGCCAGCGGCGTGCGCAATTGATGCGCGGCATTGGCGATGAAACGGCGCTGCGCTCCCATCTGCGCGCGCACCCGTTCCATGTAGGCGTTGAGCGCCTCTATCAGAGGCCGGATTTCGCTCTGCGCGCCCGGCACGTCAACCGGATCGAGGTCGCTTCGGCTTGGCGAACGCACCGCGTCGCGCAGGCTCATCAATGGCGCCAGGCCGCGGCGCAGGCCAAGCAGCACGAACACGCCGGCGATCGCCACGAGCGCCAGTTGCTGGACGAAGGCGCTGAGCCACAGCCGCCTCACCATCGCATCATGCCCGGAGAGCGTTATGCCCACGGTGACCGTTATGGGGGAATCGCCGCCGGCGCCGATCACCGCGTGGCTGAGCGTCAAGAGCCGCAACATATGGTCGCGATAGCTCGCCTCGACGCTCGCATGCCGCGGCGCTTGCGGCAAATCGGGGTAACCGGTCAGCAACCGTCCTCCGGCGGTCTCGACGCGATAGTAGACGCTGTCGCGATCGCCGGTATCGAACATCTCGATCGCCGCCGGCGGGATGGTGGCATCGAGTACGCCATCGGCCATGGCGACCTGCTCGGCGATGGCGCGGGCCGAGCCGACCAGCATGCGGTCGGTGACCAGATCGGCGGTCGCCAGAGCGTTGCGCTGGCTGGTCCACAGATTGATGGTCGCAAGCCCGGCCAGGGGGAGCACGACCCAGGCCAGCAATTGCAGGCGCAGGCTGTTAGTCTTCATAGCGCCAAATCATCATGGCGCCAGATCATCGTGGCGCAAGAGATAGCCGAGGCCGCGCAAAGTGGTGATCTGGACCCGCGAGCCTTCAAGCTTCTTGCGCACACGGTGCACATAGATCTCGATGGCGCTTGGATCGGCGTCGGTCTCGAAGTCATAGATCGCCGCGGACAAGGCGGCCTTGCTCACGGTGCGTCCTGCCTTGATCATCAACTGCTCGAGCACGGCATGTTCGCGCGGCGTCAATGCCAGCGTCTCGCCGCCGAGCGAAAACAGCCTGGTGTTGGTGTCGAAGACGAGGTCGCCGCAGGCAACGACCGGTGCCGTCCGGTCATTGGCGCGGCGCAGTTGGACGCGGATGCGTGCTTCGAGTTCCTCGATCTGAAAGGGCTTCGGCAGATAGTCGTCGGCGCCTTCGTTGAGGCCTTTGACTCGGCCATCGAGGCTGGCATTGGCAGTCAGTACGATCACCGGCACCCGGTTGCCGCGTGTTCGCAGCATACGCAGTACTTCCAGTCCACCCATGCGAGGCAGCGCAAGATCGAGAATGACAAGCGCGTGGTTGCCGGCGGCGAGCGCATGCTCGACATCCTCGCCGTCATGGACGATGTCAACGACATAATTCGCCTGGCGCAAGGTCTTGCCTAGCCAGTCCGCCAGTTCGCGATTGTCCTCCACAAGCAGCAATCGCATGTCTATTGCCGTTCCAGCATCCGCCCACTTTCGGTCTCAACGGCCGCCTCGGGCTCGATTGGCGGGCCCATTCGGCAATCGGACCCGAAATGATCGATAGTCTCGATCGCAACGCAAGGCAAATGCGGCTTGGCCGCGGTCGGGATCCGATTTTTGTCGGGCCAAGGCATCTGGGGCCGCTGATCCCTTCAAGCATCGCGTGACGACAAAGAGCGGTGGGCCTGGCCCGCCGCTCTTGTTTTTTGGCAGAGCGGCCGGTTGAGCCAACCGGGCCGGCCATGCCGGACAACCATCGAGCGGGTGCAGCCCGCGTGCTGATCACGGATCGAACCAGTCGGTTCAATTAATGTTGACGAGCCGTGAGCGCAGCGCGAATCGGAGCTCGGCGAATACAATGCAATGCCCCGTGAGATCTTCAGTAAAAATCTGTTATTGCTGATGAAAATCGTCTTATTTTCAAATTCGTTGTTGACCTTTGAGGTCCGGAATCTGGCCGTGAAGGAACATCTTCGTGATTGGAAGCCGGCGAACGAAAAACCCACTTCCGGGTGGCCCGAGCGACGCGAAGTCCTCCCAAGGCACGCCACTTGACGGACAGACCAGAACTATTGGAGTAAAGAAAATGAACAGGATCGCACTTACCGCCGCCGCCATTCTCGTTGCCATGGGCAGCGCCTTCGCCGGGAGCGACCACTATGGCTCGGACAACGTCAATCAGCCGGCTGTCACCGTGCCTGCGGATAGGATCGACCACAGCTATACGGCTTCGATCCGCAAGCCGGTCGAACACCGCGGTTTCAAACTGACGCCCGACTCTAATCAGCCGGATCCCGGCCAGGGCAACTGGGGCCGCTGATCCCGCGCTGGGCCTCGACTAACTCGACGTCAAAGAGCGGTGGGCCTGGCCCGCCGCTCTTGTTTTTTTGGATGAGCCCTGGGCATTGGCCGTATCAGCCGATCTTCGCAGTCGGCAAAAAACATTCCACGGTCAGGAATAAAACCAGGCTGCTTCCGGTCTTGTCCTCAGCGGAACCGTCCTCCCAAGACGCCGCCCAACGAATGAACCTGGAGATTGAAATGAACAGACTTGCTCTCGCTGCCGCCGCTATGCTCGTCGCAACCGGAGGTGCACTCGCCGGCAGCGACCATTATGGCTCGGACAATGCCAGCCAGCCGGTCGCCCCGGTCGCCGGCGTGGACCACGCCGCCACCGGCGCCGTCGACGACAACACGAATATGACCAGGCACAAGGCTGCCGACACCAAGATCAAGCCCGGCATCGACTGGCCGGAGCCCGGCCAGGGCATATGGGGCAACTGATGTCAGGGGTGCGGCAGGTCTGATCTGCCGCACCCGTCTAGCTCAGATCCTTCGGCCGCAGACAGTGCGTCAGCCGGGCGGCCGACAGGGCAGACCAATCGTGTTCAAAGACGAAGCGCGCGAGGGCTGCTGTCGGAAACTTTTGCTCGAGCCTCTTGCGCGCTTTCGCCTCCGATCCCGATCCGGCAAGCTGTTTTGCCAGATCCTCCAGGCCTGGATTGTGGCCGAGAACCAGCAGGCAGCCGCTCGACGGGTCTGCTTTGCGTACCTGGCTCAGAATATCCGCCGCTGGAGCATCGTAAAGCGCCTGGGCAAACGCGACCCGAGGCTGCGCCGGCAGTTCCGCCGCCACCAGCCGCCACGTATCGCGGGTGCGCAGCGCCGGTGACACCAATGCAAGGTCCGGCAGCCAGTCGCGCGCGGCAAGCTCGCGACCGATCAATCGGGCTGCCTTCAACCCACGTTCCGCGAGCGGCCGGTCGAAATCATCGAGATCAGGATCATCCCAGCTCGATTTGGCATGGCGTAGGAGGAGCAGCTGTTTCATCGCCGTGTCCTCGGCTTAAGGCGTGATCCGCGCCAGCTGCTCGAGATCGGCCTCCTCGCGCAGCGGGTCGGGTGCCATCACCACCGAGGTGCCGTTGTCGGCATCGTCGGCAAAGTGGGCGAGCACGGCGCGGCCCTCCTCCATGCGCGCCTTGCCTTCGGCCACCAGTCCAAGCGCCAGCGGATAGAGCCGATGTTCGGCCTTCAGTACCCGGGCAGCCAGCGTATCGGTATTGTCGCCGACCATCACGGGCACCGCAGCCTGGGCGATAATGGGGCCGTCATCCATCTCGGATGTCACGAAATGCACCGTGCAGCCATGGATGCGGATACCGGCGGCCAGCGCGCGGGCATGGGTATCGAGCCCTTTGAAGGCCGGCAGCAGGGCAGGGTGGATGTTGATCATGCGGCCCTGCCATTTCTGGACAAAGCCGGGGGTCAGGATGCGCATATAGCCCGCCAGCGCCACGATGTCGGCATTGAAGGCCGCGAGTGCCGCGTCGATCGCCGCGTCATGCGCTTGCTTGCTGCCGTGGTCGGCGCGCGAAATGACCTGTGTGGCGATGCCGCGTGCCCTGGCGATGACGAGGCCGGCGGCGTCAGCCTTATCGGAGATGACGCCTGCGATCTCGGCAGGGAAGGACGAGTCGCTGGCCGCCGCGATCAGCGCGGTCATGTTGGAGCCGCGCCCCGAAATCAGCACGACTGTGCGTTTCCTCCGCGCGCTCATAGGCCGATCAAGCCCCGATAGATGACGCCGGCGTCGCGGCGCGGCACGATGCGGCCGATCGGCGTCACGGTCTCGCCGGCTTCCTGCAGGACGGCCGCAACCTGCGCCGCCTGACCCGAAGCGACAGCCAAAATCATGCCGATGCCGCAGTTGAAGGTGCGCATCATCTCTTCCGGCGCCACGCCGCCGGTCTTGGCCAGCCAGGAGAACACCGGCGGCACGTCGATGGCTTCGAGGTCGAGCTCGGCCGAGAAATCCTTGGGCAGCACGCGCGGGATGTTTTCCGGGAAGCCACCGCCGGTGATGTGCGCCAGCGCCTTGATGCCGTGCGTGTTGCGGATCGCCTTGAGGAGCGATTTCACGTAGATGCGGGTCGGCTCGAGCAGCGCCTCGGCCAGCGTCGCCTCGTCGTTGAACGGCGCCGGATCGCTCCACGCCAGGCCGCTTGCGGCAACGATGCGGCGCACCAGGGAAAACCCGTTGGAATGGAGGCCGGAGGAGGCAAGGCCGAGCAGCACGTCGCCTTCGACGATGTCGTCCGTGGGCAAAAGCTGCCCGCGTTCGGCCGCGCCCACCGCAAAGCCGGCAAGGTCATAGTCCTTGCCGTGATACATGCCGGGCATTTCGGCGGTCTCGCCGCCGATCAGCGCGCAGCCGGCCTGGCGGCAACCCTGCGCGATGCCGCCGACGATCGCGGCACCCTGTTCGGGATCGAGTTTGCCGGTGGCGAAATAGTCGAGGAAGAACAGCGGCTCCGCGCCCTGCACGACGATGTCGTTGACGCACATGGCGACGAGGTCGATGCCGATCGTGTCGTGCTTGCCGGCATCGATGGCGATCTTGAGCTTGGTGCCGACGCCGTCATTGGCGGCGACCAGCACCGGATCGGTGAAACCGGCGGCCTTGAGATCGAACAGGCCGCCGAAGCCGCCGATCTCGCCATCCGCGCCTGGCCGGCGCGTTGCGCGCACCAGCGGCTTGATCTTCTCCACCATGAGATTGCCGGCGTCGATGTCGACGCCGGCCTCGGCATAGGTGAGCCCGTTTCTGCGCTTGGCCGTTTTGTTCTGGCCCGTTTTATGCTGGCCGGTTTCGCGCTTGCTCATCGCAATGTTCCTGCTCGTTTGCGGGCTCTTCGCATGAACGGTTTCGGTCCGCAAGGATAACGGCCGAACCGGGCGCCGTTTGGTTGACAAAAGCGTGGATAGCCGGGGCATCGCGCACTGCGTCTGCCGCTGGCCCGTCCTGCTTCTCCCTTGCCTCGGCCCTCCATCTCCCTCATCTATCTCGAGGCATAATACGGCGGGACAATGCGTTGACCATCCCCAACCTGATCACCATCCTGCGCTTTGTGCTGGTGCCTGCCGTGGTGCTGGCCATGTTGCAGGCACGTTGGGAATGGGCTTTTGCCGGCTTCGTCGTTGCCGGCCTTTCCGACGGTGTCGACGGTTTCATCGCGCGCCGCTTCAACCAGCAGTCCAGGTTCGGCGCCTATCTCGATCCGATCGCCGACAAGCTGCTTTTGGTTTCGGTGTTCGTCGTCATGGGCTTCATCGGGCAATTGCCGCTGTGGCTGGTCGTCACCATGGTGTCGCGCGACGCGCTGATCGTGTGCGCTGTCCTGTTGTCCACGGTGATCGGGCATCCCGTCGAGATAAAGCCGTTTCTGGTGTCGAAGGCCAATACCGCCATACAGATCGCGCTGGCGGCGGTTGTGCTGGGCGAACTCGCCTTTGCCGGGCACCTCGACCCTCTGCGGCCCACCCTCATATTGCTGTCCTGGGTCTTGACCGTGGCTTCGGCCGCGGCCTATCTCGTGGCTTGGCTGAGGCATATGAACGGCTATGGCGAAGGCGGTAAATCAGGCTGACAAGCCCATCGACGGCAAGGCTGCCCGCAAGCCGGCCGCCCCCAAAGCGGTGGCGCGGGGCAAAGCCGTGGACGACCAGACGGTCGTCGTAGTGCCGGCCGGCGAGACGGCGGCTGAGGCCGAGGCGTCGGCCACGTTCCGCCGCCAGATCTTCTTCTGGCTGGCGGGTGCCGCGATCCTGGCGCTTTTTCTTTATGTCTTCAGCGCCATCCTGCTGCCCTTCGTCGCCGGCATGGTGCTTGCCTATTTCCTTGATCCGGTCGCCGACCGGCTGCAACGGCTCGGCCTCAGCCGCTTCATGGCGACCGTGGTCATCCTCATCACCTTCCTCATCGTGCTGGTGCTGGCCTTCGTTATCCTGATTCCGGTGCTGGCGACGCAGATGGCCGATTTCGCCGGCAAGCTGCCGGAGTACCTGACGCGGCTGCAGAGCTTGATCACCTCCTTTGATCCGAAGTGGCTGGAACAGAAATTCGGCGTCAACGCCAATGGCCTGCGCGACGGGTTGAACTCGCTGCTGACCTCCGGTTTCGGCCTGCTCACCACGGTTTTCACTTCGATCTGGAGTTCGGGCGTGGCGCTGGTCTCGGTGGTCAGCCTGTTCGTGGTGACGCCCGTGGTTGCCTTCTACATGCTGCTCGACTGGGATCGCATGGTGGCGGTCATCGACAGCTGGGTGCCGCGCGACAACGTGGCGACGGTCCGCGCCATCGCACGCGACATCAACACCGCCACCGCTGGCTTCGTGCGTGGCCAGGGCACGCTCTGCCTGGTGCTGGCCGCCATGTATGCCACCGGCCTGACGCTGACGGGGCTGAACTTCGCCATCCTCATCGGCCTGTTCGCCGGGCTGATCTCCTTCATCCCCTATGTCGGCTCATTGACCGGGCTGGTGCTGGCCGTCGGCGTTGCCTTCGTCCAGTTCTGGCCGGACTGGACGATGATTGTCGCCGTTGCCGTGGTCTTCTTTATCGGCCAGTTCGTCGAAGGCAACATCCTGCAGCCCAGGCTGGTTGGCAAAAGTGTCGGCTTGCATCCGGTGTGGCTCATGTTCGCGCTGTTCGCCTTCGGCGCGCTGTTCGGTTTTGTCGGCCTGTTGATTGCTGTTCCTGCATCCGCGGCGGTTGCCGTTCTGGTGCGGTTTGCCATCGCCCGCTATCTGGAATCGCCGCTCTACAAGGGCCACGCGACGGCACCCGCGCCGACGTTGCCGGCCGATCGCGGTGGCGGCCATCGCACACAACCGCGTCGTTGACGTGACTGCCCAGCGAACCGATCCGCCGCGCCAACTGCCGCTCAATCTCGGCCACGGCACCGGTTACTCGCGCGACGAGCTGGTCGTCTCCGGCACCAACAATCAGGCGGCCGCACTGGTCGACCGCTGGCCGAATTGGCAAGCACCAGTGGTGGTGCTGGCAGGCCCCGCTGGTTCGGGCAAAACGCATCTGGCCTCGATCTGGCGTGCTCGCGCCAACGCGGTGGCCGTCGACGCCAGGCGCATGGGTGACAGCATCGCCAATCTCGGTGCGCGGCCGGCGCTGATCGACGATGTCGATAGCGGCGCGGTCGATGAGCAAGGCCTGTTCCATTTGATCAATACCGTGCGCGGTGCTGGCTCGACACTGCTTCTGACGGCGCGGCGCTTTCCGTCGGCCTGGGGCGTCAAGCTGCCCGATCTTGCCTCGCGGCTGAAGGCGGCGGCGACCGTCGAGATCCACGAGCCTGACGATCTCTTGCTCGCCGGCGTCATCACCAAGCTGTTCGCCGACCGGCAGGTCGAGGTCGAGCCGCATGTCGTGCAGTATCTGGTGCGGCGCATCGAGCGTTCGCTGGCAACCGCGATGCGTGTGGTGGAGCGCCTGGATCGCACCGCGCTGGAGCGCAAGATGCCGATCACAAGGGCACTGGCCGCCGAGACCGTGAGCGCCATGGACGAGGGGCAGGGTGAGTTCGAGATTTGATGGCTTCAGGGCTCCAGCGATTCTCCGTCTCCACCTCGGTCCCGTTTTGGCACACAAGATTGGCACCGGTCTTGCAGCGCGAGGTTGCCGGCTAACCCCGGTCCTGATTGCGTTCCAAATCAGGTTGTAGGCTCGCCGGGATGAGGCGGTTGGGGTTCTCGCCCGGCGAGCTTGCCTTTAAGAATGTATCGAGCGGGTGCCGCCGCAGCGGACATTTACCCAACGACACTGACCAGTCGCATCGTCGAAACTCTTGAAATGGACCATTCGATGGTCTATTTTTCCGTTGAAAGATTTGGACCACAGAATGGTCCGTGCGGAGTGATCGATGCAGGTATCCGTCACCGACGCCAAGGGACAGCTGACCGAACTGGTGCGCCGCGCGGAGGCGGGCGACGAGGTTATTCTGACCCGCCACGGTCATGCGGCCGTGCGGCTGGTTCCCATCAAGGCAATGCCCGAAAAGGGAGCTCGCCGGGCGCTTCTGGAAGCCGCGCGCACTGCCGGGGCGGCCAAGGCGAAGGCGGGGCCATCCGCCGCCCGTAGCCAGGATTTCCTTTATGGCGAAGACGGCATGCCCGAGTGATCGCGGTCGATACCTCTGCACTTATGGCGATCGTACTTGATGAGCCTCGGGCCGCCGCTTGCATCGCCGCGATCGAAGCCGAAGATGACCTCCTGATTTCCGCCGGCACCGTCGCCGAGGCGCTGATCGTAGCCGCCCATCGTGGCATCGCTGCCGAGCTATCCAGCCTGATTGATGGGCTTGGCTTCGAGATTGTTGCGGTGACGCCGGCGTCAGCCAGGCGAATCGCGGAGGCTTATGCGCAATGGGGGAAGGGCATCCATCCGGCCGCGCTCAATTTCGGCGATTGCTTCTCCTATGAAGTGGCGAAGGAGCACGCTTGCCGGCTGTTGTATGTCGGGGCCGATTTTTCGAAAACCGATATCGAGGGTGTGCTCTGAACGTGGCGCCGTCAGCCGGTGAGCTTGCGGTCACAGCCATAGTCTGACGAAATGCCGGACCACCACATAGACGGCGGAATGCGCGGCGATGTAACAGGCCGCGACCAGCACGAACATCCCGATGCTGGCGGGCCAGGAATGGGAGGCGGCTATGCCCGGGGCCAGCCTGGCCTGTCTGCGGCTCTCGCGATTGTTCCACATCGCCAAGGCCGCGCAGGCGATCGCCCACGTCACCATGAACGGAACCGTCACGCCCGCATAGGCAAAATAGGCCGGCCCGAACAGCGACACCCAAGCATCGATCCCAAGCACCGCAAATCCCCCGTTTGCCGCAGCTTAAGCCGGCAATGGCGGGGGAAGCGAGCCTGAAATGGTGAAACGCGAATAAGGGCAAAACCCTTCGGTGCCATCGGCATCGCATTTTAGAGAGAAATGGTCGGAGTGGAGAGATTCGAACTCCCGACCCTCTGGTCCCAAACCAGATGCGCTACCAGGCTGCGCTACACTCCGAACGGTCTGTTGCCTATTCATTTCGGTGTTACATGGCAAGTGCAAAAACCTTGCCGCCGGTGCCAATGCGCAGTAATGACGGCCTACGGGCGGCGATGCTGCCTCGCACAACAAAGAGGTGGCCATGTCCGCGCGCATTTTCAGCCCAGCCAAAACCGCGATGCAGTCCGGCAAGGCCAAGACCGGCCATTGGGTGCTGGAATTCGATCCCGAGATGCGCAAGAAGATCGACCCGCTGATGGGCTACACCACCTCGGGAGACATGAGAAGCCAGATCAGGCTCACCTTCGACACGCGCGAAGAAGCGGTCGCCTACGCCGAAAAGGAAGGGCTTGCCTTCCGCGTCGAGGAGCCGAAAGAGACCAAGCGCCGCCAGATTTCCTATGCGGAGAATTTCCGCTATGACCGCAGGACGCCCTGGACGCATTGACCGGCGGTCAGCGCCAAGTATTTCAGCCGGCCCATTGGCCGGCCAACGGTCCCGTAGCTCAGCTGGATAGAGCACCGGCCTTCTAAGCCGATGGTCACAGGTTCGAATCCTGTCGGGATCGCCAACGTTTTCAGTTACTTAGTGCCGCTGTGGGTGAAAAGTTCCAACTCGGACGCGTAGCCGCTGTTATGGAACGTCCAGCGCGTGTCGGTCAGGGTGGCGCAGCGCGCCGCGCCTTCCATGATGCGGTCTCGATCGCTGGCGGCCGGGCCGGGTCGGGCGCCATGCTCCCATCGCTTGAGGCACGCCGGCCGATGCGCACTGGTCTCGGATCGAGCCGGACCATTTTGAAACCCGCACGCACGCTTCAGAATGCCGGTCATAGCACCGAACGGGCTGTTCAATCCTCGATGCCTACAAAGTCCGAGCTTCTTCAGGAACATTCCTCCTATTGCGGAGTTGGGGCAGTTGGCCCGCGATCGGGTGCCAACAGGTGATGCCGGCGGGCTTTTGGGAGAAAGCTATGATACGTGCCATCCCCTCACTCCACCTTTCCCGTCGGCGGGCATTGCAATTTGGGCTGGGAGCCAGCCTCGCCGCGACGACGGGCGTGGCGCCAGTTTCTCGCGCCTATGCCCAGGAGAAAATGCAGGACGAAGACATTTTCCGTTTTGCGCTCAACTTGGAATACATGGAGGCCGAATACTACCTGCGCGGCACCACCGGAAAAGGCATTGACGCCGCCGATGCCGGTTCGAAACCCGGCGAGGTCGTTGGCGGAAAGAAAGTGTCGTTCGACACCCCAGCCATCGGCGAATTCATGCAGGAAGTTGCTGAAAACGAACTCGCGCACGTTCGGTTCTACCGCAAGACGCTGGGAAAGAACGCCGTCGACAGACCGGCCATCGATTTCGATGCAGGATTCAAGGCTGTCGCGGAGGCAGCTGGCCTTGGACCGGACTTCGATCCCTTCGGCGACGAAACCAACTTCGTTCTCGGCGGCATGTTGTTCGAGGATGTTGGCGTCACCGCCTATGCCGGTGCGGCGACGGTTCTGAAGAACAAGGAATTCCTCGCCGCCGCTGCTGGCATATTGGCGGTCGAGGCTTACCATATGGGAATGGCGCGTTCCACCTTATACCGGAAGGGAGAGAAGGCCTGGAAGGCCGCCAACGCTGTCTCGGATGCACGAGACAAGATCGACGGGCCGGAAGACAAGGACCAGGGCATCCAGGTGAATGGCAGAGCCAACATCGTACCCTCGACTCCCGACGCGATCGCGTTCACCAGAACACCGCAGGAAGTGCTACGGATTGTGTATCTCACCGACAAGGACGGCGTCAGCAAGGGCGGCTTCTATCCGGAAGGAATGAACGGTACGCTGAAGAGCACCTGAGCCGTTCACGAGGGGATCAGATCGCGCAGGCGAGCTCAGGAGCGGCACTCGGGGCGCGCCTTCCTCATGGCGCGCCGCCGCTCAACCGCCGTCTGACGATGTGAACACTGCAGCCATAACGTCACAGTCATTCTCCTGATCGCCAATTCCATACCGAACGGTTATGCGAAGGCCAAGGGCGTCTAGCTTCGTCATATAGTTCCAAGTTTCTTATTCTGCTCCACATGCTGCACAGTGTCGCAAGTTGGAACACTGCTGAGAAAGCTTCATGTTCTTTCGACCTTCTAAGCCGATGGTCACCGGTTCGAATTCTGTCGGGATTACCATTATTTCAATGGCTTACGCCGCATGACCTCACGCCGCCACTTGACCTTCACCCTTGCCTGTCAGTGCTGCCACGCCGTGTGATGGAAGCTGGAACAGGAGTTTCGGGCCCTTAGGGCTCTGGAATATTTCGTGATCTCGCCGTGTTGGAACCTTGGCCAAAACTGCGCGTTCGGGGGCTTGTATTCGTGGAGCCTCATAAAGGGCAATGTGCGGGCAAGCGAATGGGTGGGCAAAACAAGCACGGGTTGGGGGAGGAGAAACCAGGTTATGTCGAAACGTGAGATTGGAACGTCCCCTGCCTTGGGGCGGCGTATCGCCGACCTCAGGGCCCGAATGCAGGATGCCGAAATTTCCGGCCATGAAATGAAAATCTTTCACAAGGTCGCGGCCATCATGGGAGCTGGCGGCGATTCCTTGCAACTGGATGCCGACGACCTGATCGCGGCATCCTTCGTCGCCGAGGCGGTTGGGCCGGCGTCCACCCGCTGACTTCGGAATTGCTCCCGCTCCGAAATGCGGAGAGTAAATTTGCTTTCCACGACCGGGACACGGCCGCGATTGGGCGATCGTGCCCCGCTCCCGGAATCTGATCTCGTCTCCCCGTCATCCGATGTCCAATTGAAAGGAAAGTCTTATCATTTTGTTTGCGTTGGCACGTCATAGTAGGGACGGCTAACGGAGTGGAAGGGATGAAGCTGGACCTGTCGCCGACCAGCTGGGGCAGGGTGATCGCCGTCACCGGCGCCGGCACGGCATTCTTTATCGCCGTGGCGTTTTTCGTCGATTCGTTCAATTTCCCCTATCTTTCGCCCGAATCTGTCTGGCGCGCGAAGCTGACCGACCTACTGCTGCCCTTGGTGCTGGGTGGCTCGTTTCTGTTTTTCCTGATGTGGAAGATCCGCCAGCTGGCGATAGCCCAGCGCGACCTCAGCGTCATCGCCGCGACGGACAGTCTGACGGCGGTGCTGAACCGCGGCGCCTTCTCGATGCTGGTCGAGGCCTATCTCGAGCAGACCAGGAAGCAGGAAGAGACCCGTTCCGGCGCGCTGCTGATCATCGATGCCGACCACTTCAAGTCGATCAACGACCGCCTCGGCCATGATTGCGGCGACCAGGCGCTCAAACTGATCGCGCAGGCGATCAAGGGCCAGCTGCGTGGCGGCGATATCGTCGGCCGGATCGGCGGCGAGGAGTTCGGCGTATTCCTTCCCGGTGTCGAGCCCTCGCAATCCTGGCTGGTTGCCGAAGGCATCCGCCGACGGATACGCGAAATGGACTTTTCCCCGGGCGGCCGCTCCTGCCCGCTTTCGGTCAGCATCGGCGGCACCAGCTTCAGCGGGCCGACCACCTACGAGGCAATATTCTCCGCCGCCGACAGACGGCTTTATGCCGCCAAGTCGAACGGGCGCGATCAGGTCAGCTTCGATCCGGCGGAAGCCTCCCTGGTGTCTCTGCCCAGCATCGCTACCGTCCACTGACTGCGGCCTCGCAGTGAGCTCGCACCGGCCGCTTCCTTGACGCTTGCTTGTCTGTGTGCTTCCTCCGGGCAAGCAATGTAGGAAGTATCGCCGGAAATAGTCCTGCCTCTTAAGTCCCTCGATCGTGCGGTTCGCGGGTACGGCACGACCCTTGGGTGCAGGCAATGAATGGCGAAACGCGCCGGGATAGAAGCCAGTAAGCACCGCGATCATGATCCATTTATTCAACGGCTTTCAGAACCCGTTTGGCGGCAGTGAGCGCGAAACCCTGGAGTTGTATCGGCTGTTGAGCGCCGGCTCGCAGGTGCGCCTCTGGGCAACCTCGTCGCGCCTATCCGAAGACCTGATGCGGGAATTTCCGATACGCCGCGTCTCACCGGCAACACGCAATGTGCCGGATGGCGGCACCTATGTCTTTCTTGGCGCGCATTGGCGCAACAAGATGTGGCCTTATCTGGTCCCGCGGCCGCACCGGCTGATCTATGTCTTCAACACCTTTCATCCCAAGATCATCGCTCTGACGACACGCAGGCCGCGCCTGCTGGGTTGGCCCGCTGCCGAACTGGTGCTGATCTCCGACTTTCAGAGGCGCATGCTGGAGGTCGAAGGCGTCGTCCATGCCTCGCCGATCGAGATCGAGCGCTTCTCGCCACTGCCGGCAAAGCCAAACGGTCCGTTCACCGTGGGGCGGCTGAGCCGCGACACGGCGGACAAGCATCACGCCGACGATGTGGCGCTCTATGAGGCGTTGCTTGGCGATGGCATCGCGGTGCGGATTCAGGGCGGCATGCCACTCAAGGACAGGCTTGCGCCGCATCCGCAACTCGAACTCCTGCCGCAGGGTGAATTTGTCGCAGAACAGTTCCTGCCGACGCTCGACGTGTTCTATTATCGCTCCGGCTCCCATGTGGAGACGTTCGGCCGTGTGGTGTTCGAGGCGATGGCCTGCGGTTTGCCCGTGGTTTGCCATGCGAATGGCGGCTACGCCGACCACATCAGGCATGGCGAAAACGGCTTCCTGTTTGAAACGACGCAACAGGCGGCGCGGATCCTGGCGGATCTCAAAGCCGACCCGGGCCTGCGGGCGACGGTCGGCCGCAAGGCGCGGCAGACAGTCGAGCAGCTGTTTTCACCCCAGGCGTTGCAACAGCGGCTGGATTTCTACCGACGCTAGCGGCACCCGCGCCATCGGCCTTCAGATATTCTCCGCCAATAGTCCACGTAGCCGTTTGGCATCAATCCCGACATCGCGCTAAAGCTGGCATCACGTGAATCGCGGGCGGCCGGCATCGGTGCGCGGACAGATCAAGCAGGGCTTCTTACCGATGACGTTGACGGGCGCCGCGGCACTGCTGATCCTGGTCCTCACCTATGCCGGAGTCGCCATCGGCCGCATACCTGGCCTAAGGCTTGACCGGGCAGGCATTGCGCTGCTTGGCGGCGCGGCGATGATCGCCATCGGCGCGCTCAGCATGGAAGACGCCTATCGCGCCATCAATTTCGATACCATCACGCTTCTGCTCGGCATGATGATCGTGGTGGCGCATCTGAAGGTGTCGGGCACCTTTCGCGGTCTCGGCGCAATCGCCATCGAGCACGCGCATGCGCCGTTCATGCTCCTGGTGATGGTGACGCTCCTGACCGGCGTGCTGTCGGCCTTCCTGGTCAACGACGCCATCTGCCTGGTCATGGCGCCGATCGTCGTTCACGTCACCCGCGTCATCAACCGCAACCCCATCCCCTATCTGATCGCTACCGCCACCGCTTCGAACTGCGGCAGCGTCGCCACCATCACCGGCAATCCGCAGAACATGGTCATCGGCGCGCTATCTGGCATTTCCTATCCGGCCTTTTCGGCGGCGCTCGCGCCGGTGGCCTTGTTTGGCCTTGTCGCCGTCATCGTCATTGTGCGCATCGTCTATCGCGCCGAATTCACCCGCAACGGCGAACTGACGCCACACATCTCGCGCGGCCGCATGCATCGCGGCCAGGTGCTCAAAGCGGTGGTCGTCTGCATCGGATTGGCGATCGCCTTCTTCGCCGGTGTTCCCGTAGCCAAGGCGGCGCTCATTGGCGGCGCCATTCTGCTGCTCACCCGCGCCATCAAGCCATCGCGCATCTACCGCGAGATCGACGGACCGCTGCTGTTCATGTTCGCGGGTCTGTTCGTGGTGGTTGCGGGCGCGGAAAAGACGCTGCTGACATCAGACATGATCGCCTCGGCCAAGAACATCGGGCTCGACGATGTCTGGAGGCTGTCGGGTTTCACCGCGGTGTTGTCCAACATCATGAGCAATGTTCCGGCCGTGCTGGCGCTCAGGCCATTTATCCCCGGCCTGGAGAACCCCGAGCGCGCCTGGCTGGTGGTGGCCATGAGTTCGACGCTGGCCGGCAACTTCACCTTGCTCGGCTCGGTCGCCAACCTGATCGTCGCCGAACAATCCAAGTCGGCAGGCACACCGTTGTCTTTCGGTGCCTTCTTCAAGGTCGGGCTGCCGCTGACGCTGATCACGCTCGCGTTCGGCACTGCCTGGCTGGCTATGATGTCCTGACCGGTCCTGCGGCTGGACCGGTCAGGGCGCCACATCGAGATGGCCCCTCATGTTCGGATGGAAGCGGCAGAAATAATCCACCGCGCCCGCTGTCTTGAGGGTCACTTGTCCCTTGGATTTCGGCGGCATCATCACGTCCCAGCCACCCTTCACGGTAGCCGTGTGGGCGACCACGTCCTTGTTCACCCATTCGATCGTGTCGCCGACTTTGGCCTGGAGGCTTGCCGGCGAATAGACGAGCCTGTCGATCGTCACCTGGATGGTTGCGGCCGCCGCCGGCGCCGCCGCAAAGGTCAGCGCCAGCATTGCCAGCCACGCCAGATGATCCAAGGCGCCCGCTTTCATTTCAGCATGCCGGCGACGTGTTCGGCATGCTGCTCGTGGCCCTGGAAGATCTTGAGGCCGGTCTCGAGCAGGCTCTTCAGCTCGGCATTGCTGGCCGAGGGAATGAGCAGGGTTTCGAGCGCGCCATCGACCTGCTTGTGATAAGCGACCTCGTTTTCGATATAGGCCTTGTCGAAGGCCGCGCCTTTCAGCTTGGCGAGCTTGGCGCGTTCCTCTTTCGCAGCCTTCGTCAGCGCCTGGCTGGTGGCGTTGTCCTCGGGCTTCACCTTGAGCTTCTTGACGAGGTCGAGCGCCTGCTTGTTCACCGCTTCGTGGTCGCGCTCCATGTCCTTGGCGAAATCGACGACCTCCTTGTTCTTCGATGTCTTGATCGCCTGCTTGGCCGCCTCGATGTCGAGGACGCCTGCCGTATAGGCGATATGGGCGATCTGCGGGTCGGTCGGCTTGTCGGCGGCTTGCGAGACCGGGGCAGCGCCGACGAGAAGCAGGGCGGCAAGGGCAACGGTATATCGGGTGAACATGGCATCCTCCTTGGCCCGGCCGCGAAGAGGCGCCGGGCTCAAATCTTTCAGTTGACGCTCATTGGATGCGGGGCGGAGAGAAACGTTCCCGGAAATCAGGACCGCATCATTCGAAGCCCAGCCGTTCCATCACCGCCCGGGTCAGTCGCTCGCAGCGCCGCCCGGCGAACGGGAAGGCATCGAGCAGCACAGGGCCGATTTCATCGTCCAGCGCCTTGCGTAGCAGGACACGGGCACGGTGCAGCCTCGTCTTGACGGTCTCCGGCCGGACGCCAAGCAAATCGGCGGTTTCTTCCATGCTCAGGCCCTCGATGATGCGGGCGACGAAGACCATGCGGTAAATGTCGGGCAAGTTGTCGGTCGCTCGTTCGACAAGTGCGAGAATCTGCCGCTGCGCCATCGCGCGCTCCGGATCATCGTTGGAATTGAGAGGAAACCGGATGATTTGCGCTTCCGGATTGTCAGGCATATCCGCTGTGCGACGCTTCTTGCGCAGGCGGCCAAGCGCTTCGTTGATGACGATGCGCGACAGCCAGGTGGCGAGCGTGGATTCGCCGCGAAAAGCCGCCAGGCTGGCGAAGGCGCGGACATAGGCCTCCTGGACGACATCCTCGGCTTCGGCGTCGTTGCGCAGAATGCCGCGCGCGATGCGGTAGAGCCTCTGGTTGTGTATTTTCATGATGGCGCGAAAAGCATTCGGCTCGCGCGCCTGCGCCTTGTGGACGAGCAGCATGTCGCCTGAAAGGCTTTCGGCAACCATGGGTGCCGTGGCGGGCGTTGCGAGCTTGCTCATCGCGACCGGATCTCCCAGAACACGCGCCTCTTCGAACAGGCGCCTCTTCAAACATGCGCTTGACTGCACATTGGATGCGCCTGCCGGCAAAAGGTTCCCGGATCAGCGGGATCCGGGCTCGCTATTCTAGGCCGCCGCCAATCCTTTGTCTGCTGTCTGCACGCGTGCGACGGCCGCCAGCAGGTCGGTCTGCGTGATCAGGCCGAGAATGCGCCGCTCGCCGTCGACGATCACCACGGCATGGCTGCGGCCGTCGGTCAGCGCCGGAAGCAGGCTCATCGCCGGCGTCTCGGGCGAGGCGGTGCCGGCTTTTGCCATCACGCTCTTCACCGTGTCGACGGCTTTCGTCAGCTCGCGTAGGCCGACGGCGCCAACCAGCCTTGCTTCGGCATCAACCACCGGCAAGGTGCGGATATTGTGATCAAGCAGTTGCCGGCGTGCCTCGTCGGCGATGGCCTGTTCGGGCACCGAAACCACGTCGCGCGACATGATGTCCTTGCACAGCAGCGTCCGGTGCGACCGCACCATGGCCTGCAATTCGACCTGTCGAAGCAGCCGTTCGAGGTCGTCGCGGTCGATATCGAAGGTCTCGTCGAGCGCCGTCAGCGCCGCGTCGATGTCCTCGGGCCGGAAACCGGCGCGCTGCTGAGCCGGGAGATCGGCGGTACCGTGGCTGTTGGCGGCCGGTGCCACGACATGCGGGTAGTTGCGCCGCGCCAGCTTGTGGAAAAGGAAACCCAGCGCCACCAGGATGGTCGAATTCAAGGCGACCGGCACGAACGGGAACAGGAAGCCCGCGCTGATCACGGCCGGCCCACCGAGCACCGCCGTCAGCGCGGCGGCGCCGCCTGGCGGATGCAGGCAGCGCGTGAACGACATCGCGGCGATGGCCAATGCCACCGCGAGGCCCGAGGCCATCACCGGATCATGGATGAAATGCGCGACGGTCACGCCGACCAGCGCCGATATGGAGTTGCCGCCGACGATCGACCAGGGCTGCGCCAACGGGCTCGCGGGCACAGCGAACAGAAGCACGGCGGATGCGCCCATCGGGGCCACCAGCAGGGCCACATGCGGGCCGCCGCCCATCGCCAGCCCGCTGATCACGCCGGTCAGCGCGATGCCGATCGTGGCGCCGATACACGCCAGGATGCGTTCACGCAGCGTCGCGCCGGCGAGGATGGGGACAAAAAGACGAAAGGCCATCGAGAAACTTTGCGAGGAATGGATCTGTCGAGGATGCGTGCGGCACGCAATGCAGCCGAATTCGCCGATTTGAAAGTCAAACAAATCCGTAAAGTCACGGCGCAGGAGAATAATATTGCGCGCCGGCTTTCGCCGGAGTGCTGACTGCGGCTCCCGCTTTGTCATCAGCGCCAAGGGCTTGCGACCCTTTGCCGAGTCTGTTTGACGTCAGCCCGTGCGTGCCGCCGCCGTAAGTCCGCGCAGGATGTCGGCTTTCAAGTCGTCGACATCCTCGAGACCGATCTGCAGGCGGATCAACGGACCTTCGTAAGGGCCTTTCGCAACGACGCGGTCGCCAAGCCAGACCGGCACAGCGAGGCTCTCATAGCCGCCCCAGGAGTAGCCGAGACCGAAGATCTGCAGCGCGTCCAGGAAAGCGTGCTGCTCCTTCTGGCCGCCGCCGGCAAGCACGATGGAAAAGATGCCGCTCGAACCGCAGAAGTCGCGTTTCCATAGGGCGTGGTCCGGATGGCTGGGCAGGGCAGGGTGGAGCACGCGCGCCACGCCCTTCTGGCCTTCGAGCCACGACGCGATGGCGAGTGCGCTGCGCTGATGATGCTCGAGGCGCACGCCCATTGTGCGCAGGCCGCGCAGCACCTGATAGACATCGTCGGGGCCCGCACAGCAGCCAAGCGTGCAAAAGCTCTCGTAGAGCTGCGTCCAACAGGCCTCAGTGGCCGAGACCGTGCCGAGCAGCACGTCCGAATGTCCGGCAGGATATTTCGTCGCCGCGTGGATCGAGATGTCGATGCCATGGTCGAGCGGCCGGAAATAGAGCGGCGTCGCCCAGGTGTTGTCCATCATCACGATGGCGCCGGCCGCATGCGCCGCCTTGGCGATTGCCGGGATATCCTGCACCTCGAACGTATTGGAGGCCGGCGATTCGGTGAACACCACTTTGGTGTTCGGCTTGATCAACGCCGCGATGCCGGCGCCGACATTGGGAGCATAATACTCGACCTCGACGCCCAACCGCTTCAGCATCGTGTCGGCGAAGTTTCTCGTGGGGTGATAGACGGAATCGACGATCAGCAGATGGTCGCCCGCCGATACGAAGGCGAGCAGCGGAATGGTCACCGCCGCCAGGCCCGATGGCACCACGATGGTGCCGGCGGACCCTTCCAGCGCATCGATCGCCAGTGCAAGGGCATCGGTCGTCGGTGTGCCGCGCGTGCCGTAAGTGTATTTCTGGCTGCGTGCGGCCATCGCGGCGGCATTGGGGTACAGCACGGTCGAGGCATGCACCACCGGCGGATTGACGAAGCCGAAATAGTCGTGCGGGTTGTTGCCCGAATGGGCAAGCCGCGTGTTGATGCCCACCTTGCCGGAACCCTGCTCGCTGCCGTCATTCGCCATTCTTGGTCGCCTTGTTTGACAAGGCGCTAGCCATAGTGCGGCGTCGTGGGCCGTGCAACAGCCCACTGTCCGCCAGGAATGGACTTCGAATATGCCAATTCCCGGGTCCGGAAGACAGCCAGGGCCTGCTCCTGAATCGGACCGGCCACACGTGCGACCGTGCCTTGTCGGAAGCTTGGTCGTCAGCTGGTGAACCTATTGTAGCCGGCCGTGAAAAGTATATGCTAAACTGCTAATATCAATCGCCGGATGCTTCGATCAGCTGCCGGATGGTTCTTGCCGGTAACCTCCTGGTCCCGATCCGGATATCGCGCTCATCGAGAGTGCGGCAAGGGGAGGAATGCCATGCCTGACACCAAGTGGACAATGAAGGCGCGCGAATTCATCAACTGCAATTGCGCCTATGGCTGCCCGTGCCAGTTCAACGCCATGCCGACATATGGATTCTGCCAGGCCGTCGCCGGCATGGAGATCGAGACCGGCCATCACGGCGACACCAAGCTCGACGGGTTGCGCTTCGTCGGCATTTTCAGCTGGCCCGGCGCGATCCACCAGGGCAGGGGCGAGGCCGCGGTGGTTATCGACGAGCGGGCCAGCGAGGCCCAGCGTAATGCCCTGCTTCGAATACTGGGCGGTCAGGACACTGAACCGGGCGCGACGATATTCCAGGTCTTCTCGACCACGCTGGAGAAATTCCACGATCCGATCTTCGCCGCGATCGATTTCAAGGTCGACGTCGACGCGCGAACCGGGCGGCTGCATGTCAACGGCGTAACCGACGGCCATGGTGAACCGATCAAGAACCCGGTCACCGGCGCCGAGCACCGGGCGCGCATCGACCTGCCGCGCGGCTTCGAATACGCGATTGCCGAGGTCGGGCGCGGCTGGACCAAGGCAACGGGCCCGATCAAGTTCGAGGTGGCCGACACGCACAGCCATTTCGCCAATCTGCATCTTACGCAGAGCGGCATCGTGCATTGACCTGATGTAATGGGCGAGACGGCTCTCGAGGCAGTGCTGCGGCGCGACCGCGCGGTCGTGGCGGCCGCGCTCGTCGTGATTGCCGTTCTCGCCTGGGCCTATGTTATTTGGCTCTCCACCGACATGGTCATGTCTGGTGCTCTCGTATCGGACAGTGCGGCAGGCGGCATGGCCGGGATGGACATGTCGAACCTGGACATGGGGAGCATGGATATGGGTGCCGCCGTGGCGCCGGGTTTCCGGGCTTGGGCTTCGGCTGATTTCGTTTTCATCTTCACGATGTGGGCTGTGATGATGGTCGGCATGATGACGCCGTCGGTCGCGCCGATGTTGCTGCTCTATGCCGGCGTCGGCCGCAAGGCGCTGGCGGATGGCCGGCCTGTCGCTTCGACGGCATGGTTTTTTACCGGCTATCTCATCGTCTGGGTCGTCTTCAGCATCGTGGCCACCGGTGCGCAATGGCTGCTCGCCCGTTTCGCCTTGCTCAACCCCGCGATGGCGACCGGCAGTGCGGTCGTAGGTGGCCTCGTCCTCATCGCCGCCGGCCTTTATCAATGGACGCCGATCAAGGGCGTCTGCCTGCGCCAATGCCAGGCCCCGATAGCGTTCCTGGCGAGCCATGGCGGGTTCCGCACCACTGCGCCCGGCGCGCTTCGGCTCGGCATGGATCACGGCGCCTATTGTCTCGGCTGCTGCTGGGCGCTGATGGCCCTGCTGTTTGTCGGCGGTGTCATGAACCTCTTGTGGATCGCCGGCATCGCCTTCCTTGTTCTCCTGGAGAAGGTGGTCCCAACTGGGCAATTGATCCCGCGGGTCTCCGGTGCATTGATGGTTGCGGTCGGCGTCTTTCTCATCTTTCCGGCGCTTTGAGAGTGCGCACCAACTTTGTCCACAAGCAATATTGACCGGCAATCACGGGGTAATCGTCGGCCGAAGGGTATCACGTAACGTCAATGCATTTCGTGCTGAAGGCAGTAACGCTAAGGTATAGCCCGGAACGGATTTTACAGCACCGGGTTCACATCTGCGTCAAATGAGCTTTGCCGAGTTAATTTGCGCTTCTGACTAAATCGCGGGCGCATCTGTCTGCAATTCAGGCATTTCAGGCAATCGATTTTCAAACCCGTTGCAATTCGGTCATTTTCCTTGACCTCACGGGAATTATCGCCTTCGATGCTGTTCGTGAATGGGAGGCGGAGCGTCGGTTTGCGATGCGGGGTTTCGGGAATGGGCCGGGATGGGAGCTGCGTTCACAAGGGAAAAAAGATCAGGGTTTTGCCTGAAAAAACAGAAAAGGGTCTGTGGGTTATGAAACACATTGCTATCGGCATTCTTGGCGTCGCCACGCTCGGACTGATGGCGTCGGCCGCGTCGGCAGGCACGCTCGACACCGTCAAGGCGAAGGGCTTCATCCAGTGCGGCGTCTCGACCGGTCTGGCCGGCTTCTCCGCGCCGGACGACAAGGGCGACTGGCAAGGCATCGACGCCGATTTCTGCCGCGCGGTTGCCGCCGCCGTCTTCGGTGACGGCACCAAGGTCAAGTTCACGCCGCTCAGCGCCAAGGAGCGCTTCACCGCGCTGCAGTCCGGCGAGGTCGACATCCTGTCGCGCAACACCACCTGGACGATCAACCGTGACACCGCGCTCGGCCTGAATTTCATCGGCACGACCTACTATGACGGCCAGGGCTTCATGATCAACGCCAAGAAGCTGCCGGGCGTCAATTCGGCGCTGCAGCTTTCGGGCGCCGCCGTCTGTGTGCAGAGTGGCACGACCACCGAGCTCAACCTCGCCGACTATTTCAAGGCGAACAAGATGGAGTACAATCCGGTCGTCTTCGAGAAACTGGAAGAGGTCAACGCCGCCTATGATGCCGGCCGCTGCGACGTCTACACCACCGACCAGTCGGGCCTTTACGGCATTCGCTTGACGCTCGGCTCGCCGGCCGATCACGTCGTGCTGCCCGAGATCATCTCGAAAGAGCCGCTCGGACCTGCCGTTCGCCAGGGCGACGACCAGTGGTACCACATCGTCAAGTGGACCTATTTCGCTCTGCTCGATGCCGAGGAACTCGGCATCACCAAGGCCAATGTCGACGAGATGAAGAACTCCGCCAGCCCGGAGATCAAGCGTGTGCTCGGCCAGGAAGCCGATACCAAGATCGGCACCGATCTCGGCGTCTCCAACGACTGGGTCGTCAACATCGTCAAGGCCGTCGGCAATTACGGCGAAATGTTCGACCGCAATGTCGGCTCGGGCAGCCCGCTCAAGATCGCCCGTGGCATCAATGCGCTGTGGACCAAGGGCGGCCTGCAATACGCGCCGCCGATCCGCTGATCGAAATGTGATCCGGAAGGCAGGCACCTGCCTTCCGGTTTCTCTTTCACAGGGGACGTGACATGGCATCGCAGGAAATCCTACGCGAGGAGCCGAGCCGCGGCTCCTTCGTCAATGATCCGAGAATACGCAGTCTCTTCTTCCAGACGCTGGTCGTCGTCTTGTTGTTCGGCTCCATCTGGTGGATCGTGCAGAACGTGATCGACAATCTGCATCGCCTCCACATCGCCTCCGGCTTCGGCTTTCTCAAGGGGCGCGCCGGATTCGACATATCGGACACGCCGATCGCCTATACGTCGGACTCGACCTATGGCCGCGCCATCATCGTCGGCCTGATCAACACCATCATCGTTGCCGCCGCCGGCATCATCACCGCCACCATCATCGGCTTCATCATCGGCATCGGCCGCCTGTCGCAGAACTGGCTGATCCAGAAGATCTGCACGGTCTATGTCGAGATTTTCCGCAACATCCCGCCGCTGCTGGTCATCTTCTTCTGGTATTCCGGCGTGCTCGCCGTACTGCCGCCGCCGCGCGACTCCTATCATCTGCCTTTCGGCTCCTTCCTCAACCAGCGCGGCTTCTATTTTCCCCGCCCAGTCTGGGGCGACGGCTCCTGGCTGATCCTGGTCGCCCTTGTGGTGGGCATCGCCATGTCCTGGTTCGTCGCCCGCAAGGCGCGTCAGCGGCAGATGGCGACAGGCCAGCAATTTCCGGTGTTCTGGACGTCCGCCGCGCTGATCGTCGGCCTGCCGCTGCTCGCTTACGTGCTGAGCGGCTTTCCGCTGAGCTTTGATTTGCCGAAACAGTCAACCTTCAACCTGACCGGCGGCTTCCAGGTCAAGCCGGAATTCCTGTCGCTCTATCTGGCGCTGTCCTGCTACACCGCGGCCTTCATCGCCGAAATCGTGCGCGCCGGCATCAGGGGCGTCAGCAAGGGCCAGACCGAGGCGGCGGCGGCACTTGGCCTGCGATCCGGGTCGATCTTGCGGCTGGTCGTGGTGCCGCAGGCCATGCGCATCGTCATCCCACCGCTGACCAGCCAGTATCTCAACCTGACCAAGAACTCCTCGCTGGCGATCGCCATCGGTTATCCCGACCTGACCGCGACAGCCGGCACGGTTCTGAACCAAACCGGGCAGGCGGTTGAAGGCGTGCTGATCATGATGATCGCCTATCTCATACTCAGCCTTGTGACCTCGGCTGTCATGAACGTGGTCAACGCCAGAATGGCGCTGGTGGAGAGGTAGAGCCATGCAGGAACATGACATGTCCTGGGTGCGTACCGAGATGGCGCTCGCGCAGCCCGCGCCGGCGAGCGTCAGCGGCCCCATCGCCTGGGTGCGCAGGAATCTGATCGGTTCGGCCGGCGACACCATCCTCACCATCCTCGGCATCGTCATCGTCGCCTGGATTCTGCCGCAGGTCATCAATTGGGCGTTCATCAACGCGCAGTGGACCGGGCCGGACCGAACGGTCTGCGCGACCGTTGCGCAAGGCGGCATTCAGCCCGACGGCTGGAGCGGAGCCTGCTGGGCTTTCGTCAACGCCAAGTTCGGCCAGTTCATGTTCGGCACCTATCCGGTCGAGGAGCGCTGGCGGCCGATCCTGGTCGCCGTCCTGTTCGTGGTACTGTTGGTGCCGATGCTGATGCCGCGTGTGCCGCGCAAGGGGCTGAACGCCATCCTGCTCTTCCTGGTGCTGCCGATCGTTTCCTTCTTCCTTCTGGTCGGCGGCATATTCGGCCTGCCGCATGTCGAAACCTCGCGCTGGGGCGGGCTGCTGATCACGCTGAGCCTGTCCTTCGTCGGCATCGCCGTGTCGTTGCCGCTGGGGACCGTGCTGGCGCTCGGGCGGCGCTCGAAGATGCCGATCGTCAAGATGCTGTGCGTTATCTTCATCGAAGCCGTGCGCGGCATACCGCTGATCACCGTTCTGTTTTTCGTCAGCGTCATGCTGCCGCTGTTCCTGCCGGCCGGCGTCACTTTCGACAAGTATCTGAGGGCGCTGATCGGTGTGTCGCTGTTTGCGGCGGCCTATATGGCCGAAGTGGTGCGCGGCGGCCTGCAGGCGATCCCCAAGGGCCAGTATGAAGGCGCCGATTCGCTCGGCCTCGGCTACTGGCAGAAGATGGGGTTGATCGTGTTGCCGCAGGCGCTGAAGCTGGTCATCCCCGGCATCGTCAATACCTTCATCGGCATGTTCAAGGACACCAGCCTGGTCCTCATCATCTCGATGTTCGACCTGCTCGGCATCGTCAAGCAGAACTTCTCGGATGCCAATTGGGCAACGGCGCAGACCGCGAAATCCGGCCTGGTCTTCGCGGCCTTCGTCTTTTGGCTGTTCTGCTTCGGCATGTCGCGCTATTCAATGTACACAGAACGCCGGCTCGACACCGGCTACAAACGCTAAACAAAAGAACAAGGGGACCCCAGCCATGGCCACCGAAAACGCCGTCAGCGCGGAAGAGATCAAGGTCAACGCCGCCAAGATGCAGATTTCCACCACCGATGTCGCCATCGACATCATCGCCATGCACAAATGGTATGGCGAGTTCCATGTGCTGAAGGACATCAATCTGAAGGTGATGCGCGGCGAGCGCATCGTCATCTGCGGACCGTCCGGGTCTGGCAAATCGACCATGATCCGCTGCATCAACCGGCTGGAGGAGCACCAGAAGGGCAAGATCATCGTCGACGGCAAGGAACTCACCAACGATCTGAAGAAGATCGACGAGGTGCGCCGCGAGGTCGGCATGGTGTTCCAGCACTTCAACCTGTTCCCGCATCTGACCATCCTGGAGAACTGCACGCTAGCGCCGATCTGGGTGCGCAAGACGCCGAAGAAGCAGGCCGAGGAAATCGCCATGCATTTCCTCAAGCGCGTCAAGATTCCCGAGCAGGCCAACAAATATCCGGGCCAGCTTTCCGGCGGCCAGCAGCAGCGCGTGGCGATCGCCCGCTCGCTGTGCATGAACCCGCGCATCATGCTGTTCGACGAGCCGACCTCGGCACTCGACCCCGAAATGATCAAGGAAGTGCTGGAGACCATGGTTGGCCTCGCCGAGGAAGGCATGACCATGCTCTGCGTCACCCACGAAATGGGCTTTGCGCGGAAAGTCGCCAACCGGGTGATCTTCATGGATCAGGGCCAGATCGTCGAGCAGAACACGCCGGCTGAGTTCTTCGACCATCCGCGCCACGAACGCACGAAACTGTTCCTGTCGCAGATCCTGCACTGAGCGGACTGACGCCGATTCGAAAAAGCCCGGCCGCGCCATTGCCGGGCTTTTTTGCGTCTGGCTCGTCAGGTAATGATCTTCTCCATTGAGCCGCGAACGGAATCGCGAAGCCGCACCGATGAGAAAACTCCAGCGTTTCCTGGCCCTGCTGGTTGCAGCAGTGGTGCTCGCCGTGGCGCTCGGTACGCTGGTGCCGCGGCCGCTCTGGCCGGCGGCCGCCGCGGATGAGGGCACGCGGCGCATATTGGTGCTGAAGAACCTGATCCACACCGACATCGCCATTCCGGTGGACGACGAGACGCGCCGGCGCTTCCGTTTCCTGACCGATGCCGGCCTGCCTTCGGGCGCACCTGAAGTGCGCTATATCGTCTTCGGCTGGGGTGGGCGGGCCTTTTACCTGGAAACGCCGACATGGTCGCAAGTGAAGGCGCTGCCCATATTCAAGGCGCTGACGCTCGACGCTTCGGTGATGCATGTCGACGTCGCTGGCGATATCACCGAGGCGCTCCCCGATGTCGCCGGCTTCGATGTGGACAAGGACCGTTTCGCCGCATTGCTCGACTTCATCGAAGCGAGTTTTCAGCAGGGACCGAGTGGCCCGATCGTCATCGACAATGCCGCCTACTCCAATTTCGACCGCTTTTATGAGGCCAATGGCCGTTTCAACGCGCTGATCGGCTGCAATACCTGGACGGCGGCGGCACTGCGCACCGCCGGCCTGCGCACCGGCTGGTGGAACCCGCTGCCGGCATCGCTTGGGTTGTCGATGCGGCTGTATAATTGAGAGATCGTTCGACTCGATCAGCCGGCCTTGCGATCCTGTTTCGCAACATACTCGCGCAGTGCTTTATTGATCGCGCTCTGATAGCCGCGACCGTCCGGCGAGCGTGTTTTGAACCAAGCGACAAGATCGGAATCGAGACGAAGCGTTAGCTGCTGCTTGATTGGCTTGAAATAGGGATTTCGAACAGCGTTCTGCCAGAAATCTTCGGTCAATTCGGGAATATCGCTTGTATCGACATTGCCTTCGGGTAGCGCGCTCAGCGATGCGATTTCCGCCTTCTGAGTTTCGTCAGGGGAGGCGGATTTGTCGGGTCAAACTTATATCGAACGATTTTGCGCATAACGTCTTTTTTCCGTTGTTGTGGCCCTCGGCGCGGAAATGATGCGGATCACGTCAATCCCGTCTTCTGCTCGATCGGCATGGGCGACCAACAGCACAAAGGAAACCCTCGACTACGCCCGTTGTTTGCCATCGGTACTCGCCGTCCTCGACTCTGTCCTGCTCGGTCACCGCAAAGGGATCGGTGAAAACGCGAATGGCCGTCTCGAAACTCACACCATGTTTGCGCAGATTCGACCTAGCCTTACGTCAAGGCGGCGGATCGTCGGGCCGCTTCATGATGTTCTGCTGTTCCCACCCGTATAGCCAGTCCAAATCCGCCGCGAGCTTCTCTCCCGGCCGCGTCGCCAGGAGCAGATTGCGCGCCAATGCCACCGGTCCCCGGGCGTGCCAGGCGAGGCGGTTGAGAGCGCCGCGTTTCAGCACCTTTTCGATGCGCGGTCGTCTCAGCTTCTCCCACGTGGTGAGGCTTTGCGTCAGGTCGCCGGGGAAGTCGGCAAGGAAATCAGCAAGCATTGCGGCGTCCTCGATCGCCATGGCGGCACCTTGCGCCGCGAACGGGGTCATCGCATGTGCGGCGTCGCCGATCAGCGCGATGCCGGCTGGCATCGTCCAGGGCTGCTTCCGTTCGACTGTATGGAGTGGCCAGGTCAGCCATGGGCCAGCCAATTCCACCAGTTTCGCAAGGCCCGCGGCCGTGCCACGCATGGCGCTGGCGAGGATGCCGGGATCGGTGTGTCCGGACCAGCCCTCGGCAATGCGCTCGCCTTTAGTGAAAGCGACAAGATTGAACGCGTCACCCTTGCTCACGGGATAGGCCACCAAATGGAAGCCGGGGTGCAGGAAGGTGGTGACGCAGTCGGGGGCGCCGATCGCGGCATAGGCTCGCCCGGCTTCACTGTCCGCGCTCACCGTCGCGCGCCACGCCAGTTCGCCGGAGAATTGGCTGTTCGCGAGGCCGGCTCCGCCGCCTGGGCCGGCAAGTCTCCGCACCGACGACCAGACGCCGTCGGCGCCAACCAACAGGAAACCCGCTGCCTGGACGGGCTTGCCGTCCACCTCGGCAGTCACGGTGACGCCGTGCGTGCCGGCGGCGATATTGCCGACGCGGGCGCCGGTGGTGAGCTGGATGCCGGGCATTTGTACAACGCGCGCCATCAGGGCGTCTTGCAGATCCGCCCGGTGCGCCACGAGATAGGGCGCCCCCCAGCGTTCCTCGCCGGCGCCGCCAAGCGGCACGCGTGCCAGTTGGCGCAGGCTCGCGGCGTCCTTCAGCACCACGGCTTCCGGCTTGACGGCATTGGCGAGAAGCGTGTCGAGGACGCCAAGCCGGCGCAGAATGCGCGTCGCGTTTGGCGGGAGCTGGATGCCGGCGCCCGCCGCTTCGAGGCGCTTGGCCTGTTCGAACACCCTCACGGGGTAGCCGCGTTCGGCGAAAGCGATCGCCGCCGTCAGCCCGGCGATGCCAGCCCCGGCAATCACGACCTGCCGGGACCGCGTCTCGCTCATGATCGGGAGGTCAGGCGGCCTGGTCGATGTAGAGGCAGCCCGCCGGCAGCGTTTCCGTCGCCTTCAGCTTCGGCGAATAGCGGTAGAGGGTCGAGCAGTAGGGGCAGATTTTCTCATTGTCGTCGCCCATGTCCAGAAACACGTGCGGATGATCGAAAGGCGGGTTGGCGCCCGTGCACATGAATTCCTTGACCCCGATGTCGATTGCCGGATGGCCCGCATCGTTCTGGAAATGGGGAATGGAACCGCCTGCCATCGTCGTCTCCTTAACGCAGTCTCTTCTGCATCTGGATCATATCAAACCTCTTTGCAAGGTCGATGAAATCAAACTGTCGCAAAAGCCTGTCAGAGAACTGTCGCAAAAGCCTGCCACAGGATAAGTTAAGCCGGTTAACCGGCCGAGGCGGGCGGAAGAGCAGGAATCATGAACGAACTGAAGCCGGTACAGAGCGAATTCAACAACATCACGGCAGCCAGCCCGGAAGGCAATCCGGACCGTTTCGTCAACCGCGAGTTCTCCTGGTTGCAGTTCAATCGCCGCGTTCTCGAAGAATCGCTGAACACCCATCACCCGCTGCTGGAGCGCGTCCGCTTCCTGTCGATCTCGGCCGCCAATCTTGACGAATTCTTCATGGTGCGTGTCGCCGGCCTTGCCGGCCAGGTGCGCGAGGGCATCGTGCTGAAGAGCCCGGACGGACGCACCCCAGAACAGCAGCTCGAACAGTTGCTGCGTGAGGTCGAGCGGCTGCAGGAGGACCAGCAGAAGAGCCTTTCGGCACTCACGGTGCTGCTCAACAAGGAAGGCATCGAGAGCATCACCCGTGATGCGCTGACCAAGGACGAGAAGGCTTGGCTGGAAGAGCATTTCCAGGACCAGGTGTTTCCGGTGCTTACGCCGCTGTCGATCGACCCGGCGCATCCGTTCCCGTTCATTCCCAATCTGGGCTTCTCGATGGCGCTGCAGCTTCGCCACCGCAAGAATGGCGAGGAGATGAGCGCGCTGCTGCGCCTGCCGGTGGCGTTGAAGCGCTTTATCCGCCTGCCGGACCGCAAGAACCATGTCCGCTTCATTCCGCTGGAGGAGGCGGTCGGCCTTTACATCGGAAAGCTGTTCCCAGGCTACGAGGTCAAGGGCTCCGGCACGTTCCGCATCATCCGCGACAGCGACATCGAGGTCGAGGAAGAATCGGAAGACCTGGTGCGGTTGTTCGAAACCGCGCTGAAGCGTCGCCGCCGCGGTTCGGTCATCCGCATCGAATTCGACATGTTGATGCCGGGAGAATTGCGCGATTTCGTCGCCGGCGAGCTTGGCGTCTCGTCGAGCCGCATCAGCGTACTCACGGGCCCGCTGGCGCTCAGCCAGATATCCGAGATCGTCTCCGTTCCCCGCGACGACCTGAAATTCACGCCCTACAATCCGCGCTTTCCCGAGCGCATCCGCGAGCATGGCGGCGACTGTTTTGCCGCCATCCGCGAGAAGGACATCGTCGTCCATCACCCCTACGAGTCGTTCGACGTGGTGGTGCAGTTCCTGCGCCAGGCAATGGCTGACCCCGAAGTGGTCGCAATCAAGCAGACGCTCTATCGCACCTCCAATGACAGCCCGATCGTGCGTGCGCTTGTCGACGCGGCCGAGGCCGGCAAGTCGGTGACGGCGCTGGTCGAGCTCAAGGCCCGTTTCGACGAGGAGGCCAACATCCGCTGGGCGCGCGATCTCGAACGCGCCGGCGTGCAGGTCGTGTTCGGTTTCCTCGAACTCAAGACCCACGCCAAGATGTCGCTGGTGGTGCGGCGCGAGGACGGCAAGCTGCGCAACTACGTCCATCTCGGCACCGGCAACTACCATCCGGTGACCGCGCGCATCTACACCGACCTTTCCTTCTTCACCACCGATCCGACGATCGCCCGCGACGTCGCCCAGCTGTTCAATTTTATCACCGGCTATGCCGAGCCGACCGCCGAAATGCGGCTGGCGATCTCGCCGTTCACGCTGAGAAGCCGCATCCTCAAGCACATTTCAGACGAGGTCACCCATGCGTTGGAAGGACGGCCGGCGCGCATCTGGATGAAGATGAACGCGCTCGTCGATCCCATCATCATCGATGCGCTCTACGACGCCAGCCGCGTCGGTGTGGAAATCGACCTTGTCGTGCGCGGCATATGCTGTCTGCGGCCGCAGGTGCCGGGCCTGTCGGAGAACATCAGGGTCAAGTCGATCGTCGGCCGGTTCCTCGAGCACAGCCGCATCTATTGCTTCGGCAACGGCCATGGCCTTCCCTCGGACGAGGCGATTGTCTACATCTCCTCGGCGGACCTGATGCCGCGCAATCTCGACCGCCGCGTCGAGACCATGGTGCCGATCACCAATCCAACTGTGCATGAACAGATTCTGGGCCAGATCATGCTCGGCAACATCATGGACAATCAGCAAAGTTTCGACGTATTGGCTGATGGAACCTCCCGGCGCGTGGTGCTGGAGGAGGGCGAGGAACCGTTCAACGCGCAGGAATATTTCATGACCAATCCGAGCCTGTCGGGACGGGGTGACGCGCTGAAATCGCATGCGCCCAAGCGTATCGCGCAGTTCAAGCGCCGCAAGAAGAACGCCGCCAGCTGATGCTGTCCAATTCCCAGGGCCGGCTGCAGGACCGCCGACCGCTGTCCATCATCGACATCGGGTCCAATTCGGTCCGTCTTGTCGTCTATGAGGGGCTGGCGCGTTCGCCGACCACGCTGTTCAACGAAAAGATGCTGGCGGGCCTCGGCCGCGGCATCGTGTCGACGGGGAAGCTCGACCCCGAGGGGGTGGCGCGCTCGATGGAGGAGTTTCGCCGTTTCCGCGCGCTCTCCGACCAGGCGGGTGCCGAACACATGTACGTGCTGGCGACCGCCGCCGCCCGCGAGGCGATCAACGGTCCCGATTTCATCCATCGGGCCGAGGATGTGCTCAAGACTGAAATCCGCGTGCTCTCCGGCCGCCAGGAAGCGCATTACTCCGCGCTTGGCGTCATCTCCGGTTTCCATCCGGCCAACGGCATTGCCGGCGACCTTGGCGGCGGCAGCCTGGAGCTTATCGACATCGACGGCGAGGCGATCGGCGACGGCATCACGCTGCCGCTTGGCGGCCTGCGCCTGCAGGACATGGCGAAGAACTCGCTCGTCCAGGCGCAGAAGATCGCGCGCCAGGAATTGGCCCGGGCCAAGCTCTTGAAGGGTGGGCAGGGCAGGACTTTTTACGCTGTCGGCGGCACCTGGCGAAATCTTGCCAGGCTGCACATGGAGATGAACAACTATCCGCTCGGCGTCATGCACCACTACGAGATATCGGCCGAAAGTGCTCAAACCTTCCTCAAGCAGGTAGCTAGCGGCGAGGTCGAAAAGGTGAGGGGTATCGAGGGCGTGTCCAAGAACCGCCGCTCGCTGCTGCCATACGGCGCTCTCGTGCTGCAGGAAATCATGACGGCGATGCAGCCGTCCAGGATTGTCGTTTCGGCGCAAGGCGTGCGCGAAGGTTTTCTCTATTCGCTGCTCGACGCGGCCGAGCAGAAGGCCGATCCGCTGATCTCGGCCGCCGAGGAGCTTGCGCTTTTGCGCTCGCGTTCGGTCCATCACGCGCATGATCTGGTCGAATGGACAGGCAAGGCCTTCAAGGCGTTCGGCATCGACGAGACGGAAGACGAAGCGCGCTATCGCCACGCCGCCTGCCTGCTCGCCGATATCGGCTGGCGCGCTCATCCGGAATATCGCGGCAAGCAGTCGCTCAACATCATCGCGCATGCGTCCTTCATCGGTGTCGATCATCCCGGCCGCGCCTATCTGGCGCTGACCAACGCCTACCGTCATGACGGCGTCTTCAATGAATTGGTGGCGCCCGAAATCAAGGCGCTGGCGCCGCCGCGCCTGTTGGAGCGCGCCCGCGTGCTGGCGGCGATGATGCGCGTCGTCTACCTGCTGACGGCCGCGATGCCTGGCATCATGCCGAGGCTGAAATGGGAAAGTCGCCCTAACGGCGCGCTGGCGCTGGTGCTGCCGGCTTCGCTTTCCGACCTCTACGGCGAGCGCCCGGCCGGCCGGCTGGCGCAGCTGGCGCGCATCACCAACCGCCGCTTGGAACTGGCGATCGAGGGCGGGCAGAGCGTGTCGGTCAAATAGTCAAGTCGCGTCGGCGCCGATGCCGAAGCCCCGCCCGTCGGCCGACCATGCGCCAGCGCCGGCCATGGCAAGGGCCAGGAAGCCGCCCGCGATGGCGATGTCCTTCATCAGCATCTGCTGATGCATGAAGGCGAGCGTCGCATCGCCGGCGCCTTGGCCGTAATGGCCGATGAAGCCCGCCACGATGCAGAAGGCGGCCAGCAGCAGCGCCACGATCCGTGTCTGAAAGCCAACGAGGATCAGCAGCCCCGCGATCAGTTCGAACAGGCCGGTGGCCCAGGCGGCGAGCGCGGGCAGCGGCAGGCCAAGGCCGGAGAAATAGCTGGTGGTCCCAGCAACGTTGGCGAGCGCCTGGAAGCCGGACGGCACGAACAGCACGGCAAACAGCAGCCGCGAAACCATAAGCAATGCATTGCGACCCATGGCACCCTCCCTTGCCGGCACGGTCACCGGCGACCATCGCAGTCTACGCCTATGATCACACAACGAAAAAGCGGCGCGGAAAATTCCGCGCCGCTTGTTTCGGGCCCTTGGTAGGGGAAGCCTTAGCCGCGCCTGGCGTCGATGGAATACGCGCCTGCACCCGAGGAGGCCAGCAGCAGGAAGCCGCCGGTGATGGCGACGTTCTTGAGAAACTGGATCATCTGCATCTGGTCGGCCCAGCCGGTGTGGGCGACCAGACCGGTTGCGATTGTGAAGATCGCCAGTACCCAGGCGGCGATCCTGGTCTGGAAACCGACGAGGACGGCAAGGCCGCCAAGCAGCTCGATCAGGCCGACGATGACGGCTGTCGCCGTCGGTGCCGGCAGGCCGAGGCCACCGAAATAGGCGGCCGTGCCGGAAATGGCGGATAGTTTGCCGAATCCGGAAAGCAGGAAAATGACTGCGAGCAGGATACGGCCGAGCAGGATGGTGACAGAACTGTTGGACGCGGTGCCGGCGGCGGAAGTGTTGATGGACATGGTGGCTCTCCGATTGGTTTGAATGGCCACTCAGATAGACGATGCCGACTGTTCACCAAAGACAGCTATGCGGCGACACATTGTTCACGGGACATACATTTCCGTGATCGGGCAGGAGGCGCGAAATTCGTGTCGGACGATGTGGTGGCGGGAGTAAATTCTCCCGCCGAAAAATGTCAGCCGTGGTCCGACGCAATTCCGGACGGAAAACCGCTTTGCACTTTTCCTGGAATCGCTTCACCCCGGATGCGTCATGTCCTCCGGCCGCACCAGGCGGTCATAGTCGGCCTCGCTGACCAGCCCGGTTGCCAGTGCTTCCTCCCGCAAGGTCGTGCCGTTCTTGTGCGCGGTTTTGGCGATTTTGGCGGCGTTGTCGTAGCCGATGGTGGGAGCAAGCGCCGTGACCAGCATCAGTGAACGGTCGAGGGCCGCCTTGATGTTGTCCTCTCGCGCCTCGATGCCGATTACGCAATTGTCGGTGAAGGAGACCGATGCGTCGGCCAGCAACTGCACCGACTGGAGGAAGTTGTAGGCCATCAGCGGATTGTAGACGTTGAGCTCGAAATGGCCCTGGCTGCCGGCGAAGGTCAGTGCCGCATTGTTGCCGAAGACCTGCACGCAAACTTGCGTCATCGCCTCGCACTGCGTCGGGTTGACCTTGCCCGGCATAATCGAGGAGCCGGGCTCGTTTTCCGGCAGCGACAATTCGCCGAGGCCCGAGCGCGGGCCGGAGCCGAGAAAGCGGATGTCGTTGGCGATCTTGAACAGTGCCGCCGCCGCCGCGTTGATGGCGCCGTGCGAGAACACCATGGAATCGTGTGCCGCCAGCGCTTCGAACTTGTTCGGCGCGGTGACGAAGGCGATGCCTGATATGGCGGCGATACGATCGGCCACCCGCTCGGCGAATCCGACCGGCGCATTGAGGCCGGTGCCGACGGCAGTGCCGCCTTGCGCCAATTCCTGCAGGCCGGGCAGCGTCAATTCGATGCGTTTGATCGACGATGCGACCTGCGCCGCGTAGCCGGAGAATTCCTGGCCCAGCGTCAGTGGCGTGGCATCCTGCGTATGGGTGCGGCCGATCTTGATGATGTGATTGAAGTCCCGGCTCTTGGCGGCGAGCGCCTTATGCAGGTGCTTCAGCGCCGGCAAGAGGTCGTGCACGATCCGCTCGGCGCAGGCGATATGCATCGCCGTCGGATAGGTGTCGTTCGACGACTGGCTCATATTGACGTGGTCGTTGGGGTGCACCGGCTTTTTCGAGCCCATGACGCCGCCCAGCATTTCGATCGCGCGATTCGAGATCACTTCATTGGCGTTCATGTTGGACTGCGTGCCCGAACCGGTCTGCCAGACCACCAGCGGGAAGTGGTCGTTGAGCTTGCCGTCGATGACCTCTTGCGCGGCCTCGATGATTGCCTTGCCGATGACCGGATCGAGCCGCTTGAGCTCCATATTGGCTTCAGCCGCCGCCCGCTTGACGATACCCAGCGCGCGCACGATCGAAGCCGGCTGCTTTTCCCAGCCGATCTTGAAATTGCCCAGCGAACGCTGCGCCTGGGCGCCCCAATACCGGCCGGCGGCAACCTCGATGGAGCCGAACGTATCGGTTTCGGTTCTGGTTTTTTCAGCGCTCACTGGGTCTCTCCTGTCGAAGCCGGCAACGGCGTATCGCGTTGCACAACGGGCTTCAAGCGGAGAATGTGTGCGACTGAGATGCAAATCGGTTGAAGATGCTTCCGATCTCCCCACTGGAAGTCTTGGAGGAGAGATCGGCAGTTTCGCGTTCTCAACTCAAGGGCGGACCGACAATGTCGATGCCATTTTCCGCGCAGATCCGCACCAGAGCCTCGATCATCTGCGGCGTCGGCTCCGACAGCGGCGGCAATTGTGGCTGTTGGGCGGGACGGCTGGTCTGACGCAGCATCGTCTCGAAATCGGAGCCGCGCGTGATGGTCAAGGTGCGCGCGCCGTCCTGGGATTCGACCCTGTATGTGTGCGGCAGGCCTTTCGGCGCGATGATGATTTCGCCAGGACCGGCGATCTGGTCGCGGCCGTCGATCCGAAAGCGCAGCTGTCCCTCCAGGACATGAAACACCTCGTCCTCGTGCCGATGCACATGCAGCGGCGGAGAATCGCCATGGGGCATGCGGTGCTCGACGACACAGATGCCGTCCTCGCCCTCCGCCGAGGAGAGCCGAATGGCAACCAGTGTGTTGTTGAACCAGAAGAGTTCCTTGCCTGCGATCGTGCTGTTGATCATTGTCATGACGGCTCTCCCTTGTGCTTGCGGTGCCGACCGAGCGGCGTCTGCGGCTACCTGACCAAGGATTGGCGGGCGATGGAAATCGAATGATCGTATGGGGCGGATTGATGCCATGAATTTAAATGCGCTCGACCTCAATCTCGTCAGGGTGCTCGATGCGCTTTTACGTGAACGAAGCGTGACGCGCGCCGGCGAGCAGATCGGGCTGAGCCAGCCCGCCGTGAGCGCGGCGCTCAATCGCCTGCGTCATGTCCTCAACGACCAGCTGTTTGTGCGGCGCGGCAACGACATGGTGCCGACCCCGCGCGCCGAAAGCCTGACGGAGCCGGTGCGCGCGGCACTGCGCGAGATCGAACGCGTTTTCCAGACTGGCAAGGACTTCGATCCTGCCGGGTTGGAGCGAACCTTCACCTTCATGGGCGCGGATTTCTTCTCCATGCTGCTGATGCCGCCGCTGGCGGCGCGCATCGCGGCGATGGCGCCCGGCGTGTCGTTTCGCTTTCTGGACAGCGCGCGCGGCGACGTTTCGAGGTTGCTCCAGGACGATGAAATCGACGCTGCCCTCGAACGCCCGCTGGAGGTTCCCGACTGGGTCTCCAGCACGCCACTGTTCGATTCGCCATTCGCAATCATTGCCGCGAGGGACAATACCACGATCAAGCAAGCCGGGATCGCGGACGGCGAGCCTTTGCCGATAGAGCTTTTCTGCGAATTGCCGCATGTTCTTCGCTCCATCGACGGTTCGATGTCGGGCTCTACCGACGCGGCGCTGGACAAGATCGGGCTGAAGCGCCGGGTGAGCCTCGCCTTACCGCATTTTCAGGCAGTCGCACTGGCGGTAGCCAGCGGAAACCACCTTGCCGCCGTTCCCAGACAGTTCGCGGTAGCAGCGGTCAAGAGCTTGCCGGTCGTGATCTACCAACCGCCGTTCGCGATTGCGGTGCCGGAAGTCAGGATGTACTGGCACGCCCGCCATGACGATGAGCCGCCGCACCGCTGGATTCGCAATCAGATCCTCGAAGCTGTCGAGGCGCTCGGCTTCAGGGATCTCGACGGCGATGAAACGACCGGTTCCCGGACCTAGGCTTCATCCAGCCGTGTAACCGCCATCCACCGCAAAAATCACCCGTGGGTGGTCGAGCGCTTTTGGGTTGCCAGCCGCGCGGCGACATAGCCCTTGACCTGCCGGATCGCCTGTTCGCGCGAGACGCTGCCCGGCTGCAGGCCAAGGCGAAGCCAAAGTCCGTCGATCAAGGCCGTGACGCCAAGCGCGATGTCGTCGGCCTCGCCGGGTGAGGCGAGGCCGCGCAGGCCAGATAACAGGTTCGAGCGCATGCGCCCGTGGATCACCTTCTGGATGCGCGCCAGCTTTTCATCGCGCGGCACCTCGGCACAGAGCGAAAGCCAGGCATGGCAAAGAGGCGGCAGGAAGAGATGCTCCTCGAAATTGCCCTCGATCACCGCATCCAGGCGTTCCATCGACGTCCGTGCCTGGCGAAGCCTTGCGACCACCGCATTGCACAGGACCGCGTTGGCCTCGCGCATCGCGTGCTCGAACAATTCCTGCTTGTTACGGAAATAGTGCAGCACGATGCCTTTGGAGGCGCCGGCATGGGCAGCGACCTTTTCCAGCGTGGCCCCCGCAATGCCTTCGCGCTCCAGAACCGCGAAGGCCGCCTGCCGCAATTCCTTGCGGCGTATGTCGCCAAGCCGCTTCAGTTTCACGAGATTGTTCCATGCATCACGAATCCACGTTGACATTTTCGTCCCGCGAGATCAATCATTGACCAGTGGGATAATAAAAAGACCGATTGGTCAATTTGAGCAATGAGGAGAACGGAAATGTTGCGCATCCTTGCAGGTGGTGCCTGTCTTGCCGCGCTGGTCTTGGCCTCGCAGGCGGCCCAGGCGGCGGACCCCGAGCAATGCCGGGCGGTCCGCATGGCCGAGCCTGGCTGGAACGATCTCGCTTTCACCACGGGGGTGGGCAACGTGCTCCTGCAAGCGCTCGGCTATCAGCCACAGAGCGAGGTGCTCGGCATCAACGTCATCTACGAAGGCATGAAGAACCGGGATCTCGACCTGTTCCTGGGTTACTGGGACCCGGCGATGGTCACTTATTACGAGCCCTACAAGAAGGACGGCTCGATCGAGAATGTGGGTGTCAATCTCGTCGGCGCCAAATACACCTTCGCCGTGCCGACCTATGTCTGGGAGGCAGGGGTCAAGGACGTCTCCGACCTGCACAAGTTCGCCGACAAGTTCGGCAAAAAGATGTATGGCATCGAGCCCGGCTCCAACCAGCTGATGATGGATGCCATCGCCGATCCGGCCTTCCGCCTCGATGGCTGGCACGTGGTCGAGTCCAGCGAAGCCGGCATGCTGTCGGAGGTCGGTTACGAGATCAAGGAGAAGCAGTTCATCGTCTTCCAGGGCTGGGCGCCACATCCGATGAACACCATGTATGACTTCAAGTACCTGACCGGCGGCGACAAGTTCTTCGGCCCGAATTTCGGCGCCGCGACGGTGACGACGCAGGTGCGCAAGGGCTACCTGCAGGAATGTCCGAACGTAGCGCAGTTCCTCAGGAACCTCGCCTTCGACATCGACTTCGAGAATGTCGGCATGGGCTACCTCATCAATGACGGCATGAAGCCGGAGGACGGGGCGCTGAAGGCGATCACGCTGAACAAGAACCGCCTCGATGCCTGGCTCGCCGGTGTCACGACTTTCGATGGCAAACCTGGTCTTGCCACCGTCAAGGAAAAGCTCGGCCTGTGAGACCACCGGACGCCTTGCCCATTGCCGGAGTGGAACAGGACGCCTGGGCTGGCCGCAAGCAATGGATCAATGCCGGCGATCTTGACATCGCCTATGTCGAGATCGCCGGCGCCGGGCCGCCGCTGTTGCTGGTTCATGGTTTCACGGATACCAGCCGCAGCTTTTCGCTGCTGGCGCCGCACCTAGCCGGACGCCGGCTGATCATGCCCGATCTGCGCGGCCATGGTGCCTCGCAGGCGGGCGACGGCTGCCGCGTCGCGGATTTCGCCGAGGATATTGCAGGGTTGATCCGGCATCTGCGGTTGGACCAGCCTGTCGTCGTTGGTCATTCCCTGGGCGGCATGGTGGCGATTGCATTGGCCGCGCGGCAGCCGGACCTCATCGGTGGCCTGGTCGTGCTGGCCAGCACGCTGAAGCCCGGTTTCACGCCGGACCATCCGCTGCCGGTCGGCATCCAGGATTTGCGCGACCCGCTATCGCCGGCCGACCCGTTCTACGACTGGTGGCATGCCTGCCGGTCCTCGGTGCCGCGGCCGTTTCTCGCTGGCCTGGCGAAGGAAGCTTCCGCCATGCCGGTGGCCCGCTGGCGCGCCATTCTGGAGGAAGTCCGCATCACGGACCTAATAGCCGAGGCGCGGACCGTGCGGGCCAGGGCGCTGATCATCGCCGGCGCCTGCGACCCGCTTTTCGGCGAAGCGCACCAGCAGGCTTTGGCCGAGGCGCTGACCGGATCCCGTCTCGTCTGGGCGCCAAATTGCGGTCACAATCCGCATTGGGAGGATCCGGCCTTTGTCGCCTCCGCGATCTCGGGGATGTTGTCCGGCCGCTGATCACCTCAACAGCGATCGAGCCGTGGGCACCAGCCGCAACGTCTCGGCCGGCTTCGTGCTGACGGCTTGCATGCTCTGGCCGAGCGCCCGCCACGCCGGCGAAACGGCGAGGCGATGGCTGGCATCGGCGTTGTGGAAGGCGGTAACGGCGACGAAGACGTTTTCTCCGGCGCGCACGGGAAGTCGAGGGAACGTATTTGCGGCCGGCTCCGTCAGGAAAGCGCCGAGCAGACGCGCGCCGTTCTGGGCAATTCGCACAACCATCTCCGCCCGGAAACGCCCGGCGAAGTCGGCGCCGGTGCCCGGCCGCAAATGATGAATCGAAATCTCAACCAGGCCAGGCAACCAATTCCGATCGCTTGTGCCTTTGGGCGCCGTTGGCCGGCGCGGTCCCGACAGATCGAAGCCGGCGTCCGGCCAGGCCGGTCGCAGCAGCAACACATCGTCGGAATCGATCATCGTCGCATTAGCGGCATCACGGTGCGCCGCCCATACAGGGCCGTCATAGAATGCGCCGAGAGCATCCTTTCGGGCATCCATGCTGTCGAAGCCGCGCATCCAGACGAACATGTCGGGACGATCGAGGTCGCGGAATTGGCCAATAATCGTCATCCCCGCATCTTCCTGGCTTTCGATGAACTCCGTGTCGAAGATCTCGATCAACGTTTCGCGCCGGCCGGGTTTCAATGTGTACTGGCGCAATTCGACGATCGGCGAGGCGAGTGCAGCGGGCTTCGGCATGGCATTCAGGGTCGGCTTCATCGGGCGTTCTCCAAAACAGGTTGATCATCCTGTTTATAAACAGACCGGTTGCCCTGTTTTGTCAACATGCTATCCTTCGGCAATGTCAGCAGAGATAAACATCCGGCCAAGGCGAGCCCGAGGCAAACGCTTCAACGACCCCGAAGGCATGCGCAGGAAAGTGCTCGATGTCGCGGAAGTCGCGTTTCAGGCACGCGGCTACCATGCTTCCAGCCTGGGCGACCTCATGACGGCGGCAGGCGTCAGCGGTGGCGCGCTGCATCATCATTTTCCGACCAAGAAGGCATTGGCGCTGGCGGTCATCGACGAACGCGTGGCGGCGGCGGTCGAGGAGACGTGGATAGCGCCGGTGCGGCAGGCGGCTTCGGCGCGCGAAGGCGTGCGTCAGGTGTTCGAAGCCGTGGCAGCCGAACTGGAACGGCAAGGTTTCGTACGCGGCTGCCCGCTCAACAATCTGGCGCATGAACTCTCGCTCGCCGATCCCGAATTCCGGATTGCCCTTGCCGGCATTTTTGCGGCATGGCGCCAGGCGATCGCCGACAAGATCAGGGCCGACCAGCGGGAGGGCAGGGAGCAAGGCACGGATCCTGAGCATTTTGCGCTGGTTGCCGTCGCCACCTATTCCGGCGCCATGTCGCTGGCCAAGACAGAGCAGCACGCCGGCCCGTTGCGCGTTTGCCTTGCGGCGTTCGAGCGGAGCGCCGCCCACGCGGCATCATCGCAGGGCGGTCCGGGGGCGAGGCGACGTCGCAGAGTGCTGCGGCGGTTCGGCAGCACTTGAGGGCAAGCTACAGCCGAGCTTGCCGCCGATGCCGCGACGAGCGTGGAAAGCCGGTTGCTACTCGGCCAATGGCTTGATCGTCTCGTAACCGCTGAACTTTACTGCCGCCCGCTCTCCATGCTGAAATTCCCCGATGATGAATCGCCCTTCGTCCCTATTGCTGTCGCGGCGTGGTTTTCTGGTGCAGGCCGCCGGTCTTGCCGCGGCCAGTGCGCTTTCACGCCCGGCGCTCGGTCAGACCGGGCAGCGCATCCAGCCCGTCGACGCCACCTTCCTGTTCGTCGCCGATGTCCATGCCTGCCGCATGGCGAGCGGTTTGAGCCCCAATTGCCAGCAGGAAGGCAAGACGGACGCGGCGCTGTTGCGCAACGTCGCGGCGTTGAACGCCATCGGTGACAAGAAGTGGCCGGTCGAGATCAACGGCGTCGCCACGGGCTTGCGGTCGGCCGGCAGCCGCATCGGCACGCCGCTCGGACTTGCCGTCGGCGGTGACATCACCGACGACGGCGGCGGCCAGATCACCGAGCCCAGCGAAGGCACCCAACTCCTGCAGTTCAGCCAGCGCTATCAGCAAGGCATGGGGCCCGACCGCGTGCATGTTCCGGTTTATGTCGGCCTCGGCAATCATGACCTCGATCAGAACGGTCCGCCACATCATGTCGACTGGTACCGGCGCGAAATGCGCGATTATGTCGAGGTCAATCACCGCGCCGGCGTGTTCTTCAAGCCGCCGGTGCCGGCCACCAGCTACGACGTCGACACCGACTGCTATTCATGGGACTGGGGTGGCCTGCATCTGGTGCAGACCCATCGTTTCGCCGGCGACACCGGCCACGGCGCCGACAACAGCCTGCCTTGGCTCAAGCAGGATCTGGCGACCTATGCGGCGGACGGCCGCCCGGTCATCCTGTTCCAGCACTATGGCTGGGACAGTTTTTCGATGGAGCGGTGGGATACAGTCAAGAGAGTATTCGACGACGGCGGCAAGGGAGCGCCGCATTGGTGGAGCGATACGGACCGCCAGGCATTGCTGGCGGCCCTGAAGGGCTACAACGTCGTTGGCGTCTTCCATGGTCATCAGCACGAGGTGCCGATGATCTATCAACGCGACGGCCTCGATCTCTTCAAGCCGAAAGCGGCCTACATGGGCGGCTTCGCTCTGGCACGTGTCACCGACGACAGCCTGGACGTCGTGTTGGGGCAAGCCAGCGACGATCATGGCGACGTGATTTTCACCAACGCCTTCAGCAAATCGCTGAAGGCGTGAAAAGGGCCGCTCGATATGGCCCTTCCACGGTGATCAAACAGATTTCTTGACCTTGTCTTTCACGTCGCCATAGGCCTTCTGTACCTTGCCTGTGGCCTTGTCGGCCACGCCTTCGGCCTGCGTCCGCCTGTCGCTGGTCGCCTTGCCGGCGGCTTGCTTGACCGATCCTTTCACCTGCTTGGCCACGCCGGCGACCTGATCCTTGTTCACCATTTCCGCATCTCCCGGATCTTGTTCGCTTGAGCAAACGAGCCGGCACGGATTCGGTTCCGGCAACCGCTCCCTGTGTCGGCAAACAGTGCCTTTCGGCGGCTGGGCCGGCAGGCTAGGGTACCGGCCGGCGCAGTCCGCAAGGAGCAACACCGCCAAGGGGGACAGATGTCGGAATTCACGCTCTATATCGGCAACAAATGCTTTTCGTCCTGGTCGCTCAGGCCCTGGGTGGCGATGCGGTACCTGGAGATACCGTTCGAAGAAGGATTCGTGCGGCTGCGCACGCCCGAGACCTTTGCCAATCTGGCGAAAGTTTCGCCGACCGGTCAGGTGCCCGTCCTGGTTCACAAGCCCTTGAATCACGATGGCAGGATCGTCTGGGAAACCCTTGCCATCCTTGAATATCTCGCCCACCTTTTTCCTGGGAAAAAGCTCTGGCCGGCCGATATCGGCGCCCGGGCGCTGGCGCGTTCGGCGGCGACCGAGATGCATTCCGGTTTTCGCGAAGTCCGCTATGGCTGGCCGATGAATTTGCGCCGGCCAAAGGGGCACAAGCCGCTCGATGCCGAGGGCGAGGCCCAACGTGCCCGCATCGAGGCGCTGTGGCGCGAGTGCCGTGAGAAACACGGCAAGGGCGGCCCGTTTCTGTTCGGTCATTTCAGCGCGGCCGATGCCATGTATGCGCCTGTCGTCACCCGTTTCGACACTTATGGCGGGGAGCTGGCGCCCGACACCAGGGCCTATGTGGACGCGGTTCTGGCTATACCGGCCATGCGCCAATGGTATGCCGAAGCCGCCGAGGAGACATGGCCGGAGCCGGGTCCGGACGAATAGGGCTGTCCGTGAAGCGGTCTTACCCAGGGATCGGGATGGGCCGCGTGAGGTGCTTTCAACTGGCGGATTTCGGGCCGATAGCGCAATATTTGACAGGCGGCTGAAACACGGGTACAACAAATCTGTCGATATTTGTTTGATTGACTTTTGTTATCCGCGCTTTCGGGCGCGCCTTTGACGAACTTCCCACATCAAAAATCGAGACAAACGACGTTGTGCATCCGCACGGCGTGAACGAATATTTGCCATGGAAAGGGTTCGTCATGAGCACCGGCACAGTTAAGTGGTTCAACGCCACCAAGGGTTTTGGTTTTATTCAGCCTGACGACGGCTCCGCCGACGTTTTTGTCCACATCTCGGCCGTGGAACGCGCCGGCATGCGCGACATCGTCGAGGGCCAGAAGCTCGGCTACGAGATGGTCCGCGACAACAAGTCGGGCAAGATGTCCGCCGACCAGTTGAAGGCGGCCTGAAGAAAGAATTCAGCCGTCCCGGTGACCACGGATGTACTGGCACCGGTGAATGGCGAATTCGGGCGCATGGCCATGGGGATGTGAGTTTCCAAGGTTTGTGCTGCCCATCAGGAGCTAGCCTGGTGCATCCAGTTGGATGCGCGGCGCTCCCAGGGAAGGTCAGGCGGTGCCTGGCCTTTTTCATTTTCCGCTTGTTGCCGCTGAAAATGCGCTGCGCATTGGGCTGAACGTGCTAAGGGACGCTCCAGCAATTTGAATCCGCTGCCGCATTGCTTTGTGCATGGTCCCGACCGAAGACCCGGTCTCGCCCTATCGGCACCAGGCTCCTGACAGGAGAAAGATTTTGACCGCTCATTCGAAGACAGCCGTCGATACGGCCGTGTCGCTGTTCAGCAAGACGCAAACCCAGTCGATGTCGCTCAATCGCATCATTTCCGAGCGCGATGCCGTCAGCCAGGCCCGGGAAGCCAAGACCGCGCGCTTGCGCGAGTTGCGGCTGGAGAAAGAGGCCGACGAGATGGCGGCCGCCGCAGCACTCGCGTTGCTGCCGAAACGAGCCGGAAAACGCTGATGGCCACCAAGCGCGTACCGTCAACGCCGATCGCCGCCGATGCGACCATCGCCGACATGGTCGAAACCCTTGACAAGCCGGTCGAATATGTCCGTCGCGTGCTGGAGAAACTCGAACGCTGCAAGCGCGCCCATGGCGATGCCCAGGTGCGCATCGGCGTGCGCGGCCGTGCCGAGTGCCCGAACTACCTCATCGAATATGTCCGCGAAGACGCCAAGACCCATGAGCGGGTGACCTATCAGGATGCCGCCTATAGCGGCAGCACGCATCGTGAGCTGGCGGCTCATCACATCGCGGAAGCCAGGAACTGGTCGCCCGAGGAAATGAACATCACGGCGGTTTCGGCGCTGATCGGCCGCCTGCGCAATCCGCGCGCACCATCATCGCGTTTCGCCGACGAGGACTGACATGGCCATAAAATTCTCCGCCAAGGACCAGCCGGCAGCGCCGGCTTCCGCCGCAAAGCCGGCCAAGCCGGTTGCCGCGCCAAAGGCGGCCGAGGCAGCGACCGATCTGTTCAAGTCGCCAGCGGACGCACCGAAGGGCAAGACCGGCAAGAAGAAGTAGCGCCTTGCCTGGGGACGCCGATCGCAATCTTGCTGCTTTGAAGCCGGTTGCCGTGGTAGCCGCGACCACCCTGGCTTCGTGTCAAGCAGGCATCACTCCTGTGTTCGATTGCCAGAGCTGCGGCGCCTGCTGTTCCTATTCGGCCGAATGGCCGCGCTTTTCGACCGAGGATGACGCGCAGCTCGACCGCATCCCGGAAAAATACGTGGCGGCCGACCTGTCGGGCATGCGCTGTGACGGCGTGCGCTGTTCGGCCCTGTCCGGCGAAGTCGGCAAGTCCACCGCTTGCACCATCTACGAAATGCGACCGGATGTCTGCCGCGCCTGCATGCCCGGCGATGACGAGTGCCTGATGGCGCGCCGGGCGCTCGGATTTTCCACCGTTTAGCGCGCCTCCTGGCGGCGAATGCCGTGGCTTGTGCGCATCCCGCTTGCTGGCTAGGCTGCGTCAGGGCAGGGCGCTGGAGGAGATCATCGTGAGCATCGAATTTCTATTGACATCGCTGATCGTCGTGGCTTCGCCCGGCACCGGCGTTCTCTACACGCTGAGCGCCGGACTCTCGCGCGGTGCGCGGGCCTCGATCATTGCCGCCTTCGGCTGCACGCTTGGCATCATCCCACATATGGCCGCTGCCATCACCGGTCTGGCGGCGCTGCTGCACACCAGTGCGGTTGCTTTCGAGACGCTGAAATATCTCGGCGTCGCCTATCTGCTCTACATGGCCTGGAATACGCTGAAGGAGAAGGGCGGCCTGAGCGTCGAGGACAATGTCGCGCCACGCTCGGCCGGCAAGGTGATCGCCACCGGCATCCTCGTCAATGTGCTCAATCCGAAACTGTCGATCTTCTTCTTCGCCTTCCTGCCGCAATTCGTCAGCACCACCGAGCCCAACGCGCTGTCGAAGATGCTGGAGCTCAGCTCGGTCTTCATGCTTTTGACCTTCGTGGTCTTCGTCGGCTACGGCATCTTCGCGGCGTCGATCCGCAGCCATGTCGTGTCGCGGCCGATGGTGCTGACCTGGATGCGCCGGACGTTTGCCGGCGCCTTCGTCATGCTCGGCGCCAAGTTGGCACTGGCGGACAGGTGATCGCGCGGCTTACAGCATGTCGCGGCGAATAGGGTTCGCCCGACCTGCTGTAAGCTTCTCATTTTATGCACGTCCCGGGACCGAGGACACTTCCGGCGACATGCATTAGCCCTTGACGTAACCCATGGCCTCGACGATCCGCCCGCCCGCGACGCGCATCAGGTTGACGCCGCGCAGCGAATTGCCGTCGGCCATCCAGTAGCGCCAGCGGATAGTGGCGCGGTCGCCGGCCACGAAAGTCTCTTCGAGGTCGAAGCGCGTACCGGGTGCGGTGGCGATCGCCGACCACAGCTCGACACAGGCTGCCTTACCGGCGCGGCGCGCGCCGTCCGGCGCCGGCGTGGTGTTCTCGATCACGCAGTCCTGCGCCACCAGCTCGTCGAGAGCCGACGGGTCGTGACGCTGGAACACGTCGTTATAGCGCCGCATGATTTCAGCCGTTTCGCCGGATCGGTTGGCCGCGGCGATGTCGATGATCGATTCCTGGGTCATCGGATTTTCTCCTTCCGTTCTTAGTGGGTTATGAGGTTCGCTTTCAGGGTGATCGCGGCGACGCCGGCCAGCGCCCGCGAGACGAGGCATCCCGCCTTGGCCGACTGCGCCAGCCGCTCGAAATCGGCGGCGGCGAGACCGGCGACGTTCGCCTCCGTCTCAAGCTCGATGCGGGTAATCGTCGGCCCGGCCGCGGTGGCGCCCAGATGCACCTTTGCGATCGTGTGGATATCGCTTGCGATATGACCTTCGCTGCCGAGAATGGCGGTGAGCGCCATCGAGAAGCAGCCGGCGTGGGCGGCCGCGATCAGTTCCTCCGGATTGGTGCCGGGGCCGTTCTCGAAGCGGGACGGGAACGAGTAGGCGCCCTCGAACACGCCGCTGCCCAGCCTTAGCCGGCCGGATCCTTCCTTGAGTGTGCCGTGCCATTCGGCCGATGCGTCGCGAATTGTCATTGCTCTCTCCTTTGGTTGATGAATAGGGGCTCACGCGCCGTCGATAACGACCTTGCCGAACACGTCGCCCTGCATGAAATGCCGATATGCCTCGCGCGCTTCGGTAAACGGGAAGACCTTGTCGATGACGGGCTTCAAGCGATGCGCCGCGACGGCGGCGAGCATCGCCTCTAGGCCGCTGCGGCTGCCGACGAAGATGCGGCCGATGGTGACAAGACTGCGCTGGTAGACGGCGGCTGGGATCTCGACCGATCTGCCCTTCTGGTCCTGGACCGTCAGCAGTACGATGCGTCCGTAGAGGGAGCTTGCGATCAGCGATTGCGTGAAGGTCGCCGGCCCGCCGGTCTCGACGGTCAGATCGATGCCGCCCGTCGCCTCGCGCAGCTTGGTGCCCCAATCCGGCGTCTCGGCCGTTGCGATGACGAGGTCGGCGCCGAGCGCGCGCAACCGGCCGGATTTTTCGACACGTGAGGTGATAGCCGCCACGCGGCAGCCCATCAGCTTGGCAAACTGCAGCGCAAACAGCGCGACGCCGCCCGAGCCGATAACCAGCACCCATTGCCCCGGTTTTGGGACCTCGGAGCCGGTCAAAGCGCTCCAGGCCGTCACCCCCGCGCAGCTGAAGGTCGCGGCTTCATGCCAGTCGAGATGCTCAGGCAGCCGCACCGCCCATTGCTCGTCGAGCAAGGCATATTCACCGAGCATGCCGTCCAGCGTGCAGCCGAGCTGATCGATGAGCCCGGCGTTGATACGGCCGTCGATCCAGCGCGCGAAATAGCTGCCGGTGACGCGGTCGCCGACGGCAAGGCGGGTGACACCATCGCCGATGGCCACCACTTCACCGGCGCCGTCGCTCAGCGGCACGACGCCGGCCCGCGGCGTCAGCGGATAGGCGCCGCTGAGGATCATCGTGTCACGGCGATTGAGCGAGGTGGCGCGCACCCGCATCAGGATCTGATGCGGACCCGGCTGGAGGACCGCTTCCTCGCGCATCACCACTCTGTCGAGGCCGCCGTCCTCTCCTTCCAGCCGATACTTTTGCATCACTGCCTCCGAAATATGTAGACCGATTTACATATTATGTAGACCGATTGTCATATTCCGCGCAAGCCCTATAATGCGCACTCCTGACAGAGGTTGACATGGCGACGGACACACGCACGCGGATGATCGAGGCGACGGCACTGCTTTTGCGGCGGCGCGGCTATCACGGCACTTCGCTGAAGGACATTTTGAGTGCCAGCGCCGCGCCGCGTGGCTCGCTCTATTTCCATTTCCCGGGTGGCAAGGACCAACTGGTCGTCGAGGTGACGCGCGCCAGCGTGGCCGACGTGACCGAGCGGCTGGGTGCCCAACTTGCGGCGGAAAGCGATCCGGCGGTCGCCGTCCACCACATTTACCACTCCGTCGCCCGCATGCTGGAGGACAACGAGTTTTCGCTCGGCTGCCCGATCGCGCCCGTCGTGCTGGATGCGCCGAACGACGTGCCCGACCTCGAAGAGATCTGCCGTTCAGCTTTCGAGCAGTGGATAGGCTTGCTGCGGGATGCCTTCATCAGGGCAGGGGTCCCGGAGCGTCGCGCGCAGGCGCTGGCGCTGCTGGTCGAATCTTCGCTGGAAGGCCTGATGGTGATTGCCCGCGCCACCCGCGACCGTGCCCCGCTGCTGGCAGTGGCTGATGAAGTGGCTGCACTTATCGAACAGGCCGTGCTCGTCGGCAAGGTGGCGCAGCGTGCGGAGACTGCTGTCTGACGCTGGGTCCACCCGACCGCGGTGGAGCACCAGCCTCAACATGCAAAGAAAAGGGCGACCTTTCGGCCGCCCTTTCGAAAAATTTGCGAAGGTGGCTGGATTAGAAGTCCATGCCGCCCATGCCGCCCATGCCGCCGCCGCCCATGCCGCCAGGCATGCCGCCGCCAGCCGAGTCCTTCTTAGGAGCTTCGGCGATCATGGCTTCGGTGGTGACGAGCAGGCCGGCGACCGAGGCCGCGTCCTGGAGGGCCGTGCGCACGACCTTGACCGGGTCGACGATACCCATGACGATCATATCGCCATATTCGCCGGTCTGGGCGTTGTAGCCGAAGGTCGCGCCCTTGTTCTCGAGGATTTTGCCGGCGACGATCGATGCTTCCGCACCGGCGTTGGCCGCGATCTGGCGGGCCGGAGCCTGCAGTGCACGACGAACGATGTTGATGCCGGCGGCCTGGTCGGCGTTGACGCCGGTCACCTTGATGTTGGCCGAAGCGCGCAGCAGGGCAACGCCACCGCCGGCAACGATGCCTTCTTCCACGGCCGCGCGGGTCGCGTTGAGGGCGTCATCGACGCGGTCCTTCTTTTCCTTGACTTCGACTTCCGTCGCACCGCCGACACGGATCACCGCAACGCCGCCGGCGAGCTTCGCCAGACGTTCCTGCAGCTTCTCCTTGTCGTAGTCCGAGGTGGTCTCCTCGATCTGCTGCTTGATCTGGGCAACGCGGCCCTGGATCTCGGCCTTCTTGCCGGCGCCGTCGACGATGGTGGTGTTCTCCTTGGAGATCGACACCTTCTTGGCGCGGCCGAGCATGTTGAGGCCGACATTCTCGAGCTTGATGCCGAGATCTTCGGAGATGACCTGGCCACCGGTGAGGATGGCGATGTCTTCCAGCATGGCCTTGCGGCGATCACCGAAGCCCGGCGCCTTGACGGCGGCGATCTTCAGGCCGCCACGCAGCTTGTTGACGACCAGCGTGGCCAAGGCCTCGCCTTCGACGTCTTCCGAGATGATGAGCAGCGGCTTCGAGGTCTGCACGACGGCTTCGAGGACCGGCAGCATGGCCTGTAGGTTGGAGAGCTTCTTCTCGTGCAGGAGGATGTAGACGTCCTCGAGCTCCGCAACCATCTTGTCGGCGTTGGTGACGAAGTAGGGCGAGAGGTAGCCGCGGTCGAACTGCATGCCTTCGACGACCTCGAGTTCGGTCTCGGCGGTCTTGGCTTCCTCGACCGTGATGACGCCTTCGTTGCCGACCTTCTGCATCGCTTCCGCGATCATCTTGCCGACCGACTCGTCGCCATTGGCCGAGATCGTGCCGACCTGGGCGACTTCCTCGGAGGTCTTGATCTTCTTGGCGGCCTTGCCGAGAGCGGCGACCACTTCGGTGACGGCCAGATCGATGCCGCGCTTCAGGTCCATCGGGTTCATGCCGGCGGCAACCGACTTGTGGCCTTCCTGGACGATCGACTGCGCCAGAACGGTCGCGGTCGTGGTGCCGTCGCCGGCGATGTCGTTGGTCTTCGAAGCAACTTCGCGGACCATCTGCGCGCCCATGTTCTCGAACTTGTCTTCAAGCTCGATTTCCTTGGCGACGGTGACGCCGTCCTTGGTGATGCGCGGGGCGCCGAACGACTTGTCGATGACGACGTTGCGGCCCTTGGGGCCGAGCGTGACCTTCACCGCGTCGGCGAGGATGTTGACGCCGCGCAGCATGCGCTCGCGGGCGTCACGGGAGAATTTTACGTCTTTGGCAGCCATGTTTTAGCTCCTGGCAGGGGCTCGGATAGAGCCCGAAAAATTCAAGTTGAAGATGAGGCCGATGATCAGCCGATGATGCCCATGATGTCGGATTCCTTCATGATCAGAAGGTCTTCGCCATTGAGCTTGACTTCGGTGCCCGACCACTTGCCGAACAGGATGCGGTCGCCGGCCTTGACGTCCAGCGGGACCAGCTTGCCAGCTTCGTCACGAGCGCCGGAACCGACGGCGATGATCTCGCCTTCCTGCGGCTTTTCCTTTGCCGTATCCGGGATGATGATCCCGCCGGCGGTCTTGGATTCGGATTCGACCCGGCGAACGACCACGCGGTCATGAAGCGGGCGGAACTTCGACTTTGCCATTTTTTCTTCCTCGAATGAGAACGGTGAGAACAGTTCCTCCGTCCGGCGGTGCCGGACACGTGGTTAGCACTCACCAATGGCGAGTGCTAACGTGGCGCTCAAATAGGCCGCCGACCTGCGAGAGTCAAGGCACGCGGACGCCTCTTGGCACGATGGCGATGAACTTATCGAAGCCTGGCCGAACCGAGCACCAGAAGCGGGCAACGCTCCGCCAGGGGATAGCTGCCGCTTGGCACGACACGCACCTGGTCGAACCAGGCACCTGCCTCGTCCTCCAGCATGGCTAGTGTCGCGAAACTGTATCTCGTTTCGGAGCCCGCATAGACGTCGATCGTGTCGATGGATGCCATGCTCCATCCCGTGCGTGCGGCAAGGGCTTCCCGATCCGGAAACAGCTCGTCGAATGCCGTACGGATTGCCCGCACACTGACGGTGTTGTCGCAGTCGTCGGTCGTGCACGCCATTGCGATCCGCCATTTGAGCGCGTGGAAATTCTCGACCCCGCCAGCCAGGACCAGCGCTTCGATGCGGCACAGGTCATCCGCTGCTTCCGGCCGCGCGAAAACGCGGATCGCCGCATGCCTGCCAGGTTTCAGCACCCTTGCGATTTCGCCGAACAGCGAACCGCGCGCGACTTTGGAATCGACGGCCGACAGGCATCCGTCGCCGATGACGGCGTCGAAACTTGCCCGCTCGACGGGTAGGTCAAGCCAGTTGCCGGCCATCGCCCTTCGCGAGACGCTGTCGCCGGCCCATACGCCGGAAATCATGGTTGCCGATTGATCGATCGCCAAGATAGACCTGCCCAGGCTTGCCAGTTCGGGGGTTACGCCGAGGAGGAGGACATCGGCGTTCCCGAGATCAAGTTCGCGATCGAATATGCCGACGGTTTCCGGAGTTGGCCGCAGCGGGGCGTCCAGGAGCTTCCAGTGCCGATGATAATTGTCCCAATGATTCGTCATTCAAACCCGTCGGAGCTCAGGAAGGTCTGGCATCGCCTGATTAGAGCCGCTTAATAGAAGCGGGCATGGAAGCCAAAGGGGGATAGCCGTGGCGCGGGTCACTGTCATAACGCATGAGCATGACCGGTTCCTTGGCAAGCGCAATCTTATGTTGCGCAGGGGCAGCCCCTATTTGCTTTTCGATGTTCTGGAGAACCTGAAAAGGCGCGGCCATTCGGTGTGGATTCAACAAGGCCTGTCGAAAACATACAATGCCGATATCGCGGTTCTGCATGTCGATGCAACGATAATGCCGGCAGACTATCTCTCTTATGCCAGGAGTTTCCCATTCTGCCTCAATGTAGGGGTGGGAGACATATCGAAACGACGGATCAGCGGAGCGCTGATAGGCGAGGGCGACACCTGGCAAGGCCCCGTCATCGTCAAGAGCAACCTCAACAATCGAGGCATTCCGGAGACTTTCCTCAATCGGCGATCAGCGCGTGCCGGCAAGTCGCTGCCTTTTCCGCATCTGCCGGCCCTGCGGTCCTATGAAGTCCATGGAACTCTCGGCGATGTTCCAGATGGCGTCTTCGACTGCGATGATCTCGTCGTGGAAAAGTTCATTCCGGAACCGGAGCCCGACGGCTTTGCCGTTCGTTTCTGGGTGTTTTGCGGAGAGCGCGAACGCTGCACCCGCTACGTCTCGCCCAACAGCCTGGTCAAGGCATCGGAAACGATCCGACGCGAACCTGTCCCGGTTCCCGACGAACTGCGCGAGCGGCGGCGTGAACTCGGCTTCGACTACGGGAAATTCGATTTCGTCATGCATGAAGGCAGGGCCATCCTCCTCGATGCCAACAAGACTCCCGGCCGTCCGCAAAATCTGGTGAAGATGTTCGCGGCCGGCGCTGCCGATCTGGCCGACGGTTTCGAAGGCCTCATCCGCCGGGCGAGATAGTCTCCGGTCGGCATTGGTTAGAGAAACAACCGCAACTGGGTGTGGATGATCGACCGGTAATCCTCGATCGTGCGCCGGCTTTCCGCTTCGCCTTGCGCAAGCGCCAGGCGCACGACGCCGCCGGCGAGCTGGAAGATCAGCAGGACCATGCGTTCGAACTGCTCGTGCTTCTCCGGCTCGAGCAAGGCGATGACATGGTCGCAGAACATCTTGGCCTGATGCCGGGTTTCGGCGATGTCGAGATTCTTGAGCGCCTTGTCGGCCTGGATGGCGTTCTGCAGATCCTGGATGGCCGGATCGCCGGCGACACGGCTGAGATAGTCGTCAAGCAGCCGGTCGGCCGCGACGATGACGTCCTTGGCTTCGCGGACATCGGCGATGATCGCCGCCAGGCGCGCCCGGCTGACCTCCGAAAACCGCTCATAAAGCATCGCCAGGATCGCCGACTTGTTGGGGAAGTAGTGATAGACGGTGGCGATCGGCCCGCCCGCCAGCATGCCGACCTCCTTCATGGTGACGGCATCGATGCCCTTCTCGCCGATCAGCCGCATGGTCGTCGACAGGATGGCGTCGATGCGCTCGCGGCTGCGCTCCTGCTTGGGCCTACGCCTTGGCTCGGTGGCCGTTCGACTTGCTTCCGTCATGCGCCGATCTTTCGCACGGGTTCCCAAATTCCGGTTGACAAGAAATATGATCAAGTATCAGGTTCTGAATGCTGACAGAGTGTCAGCTTTTCTGCCGCGCGGCAAGGACGTTGGGGAGGCGCCTTTGACTTCGACAAGTACCGGTCTTCAGGGCGATGGCGACTGGCTGGTTGGCAATCCGACCGGCGGGCAGCTTGCCTCGGCCTTGTGGATCGGGTCGGTCGGCCTGCTCATCCTAGGCCTGCAGCCCGTCCTGCTTGGTGCCCTCTACACCGAGGGCCATGTCAGCGGCGACGAACTGGCACTGGTCGCCACAGCCGAGATGATCGCCATCGCTATTGGCTCGGCGAGCGTCGCGATGCTGCTTTCCGCCCGCAATATGCGCTGGAAAGGCGCGGTCCTCCTGCTGCTGCTGGCGGTGGCGAATGTCTGGACGGCCTATGCCGTCGGGGCCAACACGCTGATGGCGGCGCGCGCGCTGGCCGGTCTTGCCGAAGGCGGCCTTGTCGCGGTCGCCACCGAACTGATCGCCCGTTCGCGGCGCGCCGAACGCATCGGCGGCTATTTCGTCACCATGCAGACGCTGGCGCAATGCGCTCTTGCCCTGCTGCTGGCGCTCTATGTCATCCCCGCCGCCGGATCGGCGGGGGGCTTCCTCGTTCTCGCGATCGTCTGCGTCCTGTCGCTCGTCGTCGCCTTTATTGTCCCCGCCGACTATGCCGACCTGCCGAAGGAAGAGAACCTCGCCAATGTGCTGACGGTTCCTTCGGTCACCGCGCTCTTGTCGGTCTTCTGCTACTTCATGTTCTTCGGCGCCGTCTGGGCCTTTCTAGAGCCGCTCGGCGCCCAATTCGGCATCGATGGCCGCACCATCGGCCTGATCGTCTCGGCCAGCCTCGCGGCGCAGGTTCTGGGCGCGATGACGGCGACCGTGTTCGAGGCGCGCATCGATTATCGCGTTGCCATCGTGGCGATCGGCATCGTCGCGCTCATCGCCTCGCTCGTGCTTGCCAGTGGACCTGGCCTCACGACATTCTGGGTCGCCGCCCTGGTAATGGGTTTTATCCTGCTCTTCATCGTGCCCTACCAGATCCGGCTGGCGATCACCGCCGACGAGGCACGCACCGCCGTGCTGCTGATACCGGCTGCCCAGCTTTTCGGCCTTGCGATCGGGCCGGTCGCGGCGTCGCTGCTCATCGACGGCAAGGATTTTCGCCCGGTTCCGGAATTCGCCGCCGCAAGCGCCGTCGCCAGCGTGGCGCTGCTCGGTCTGTTTGTCCTCGTGGCGCGGCGTCGCCGGATTGTTGCGTGAGCACCATGTCGAACAGCTGGAGCAACTGGTCGGGCTTTGTCACCGCCGAGCCGCGGCTGGTTGCCAGCCCCGCCGACCCCGGCGAACTCTGCGATCTCATTCGCACCGCACCCGGCCCGGTCCGCGTCGTCGGCGCCGGTCACTCCTTCACGCCGCTGGTGAAATCGCAAGGCACCATCCTGTCGCTGGAGAAGCTGGAAGGGCTGGTCTCGCATGATGCGAAAAAACATCAGGCGCGCGTGCGGGCAGGGACGCGGCTTGGTTCGCTCATGCACATCCTGCAAGGCATCGGCCAGGGCCTGCCCAACATGGGCGACATCGACCGCCAGGCCATAGGCGGCGCGCTGGGCACGGCTACCCATGGCTCGGGGCCGACGCTCGGTGCCTATCACACGCAGCTGGAAACGGTGCAGATCGTCGACGGGCTTGGCAAGGTCCGCGAATTCAAGCGGGAAGGGGATCAGGAGACGATCCATGCCATCGGCGTCGCCCTCGGTGCCTTCGGTGTGCTCAGCGAAGTGACGCTGAACAACATCGCGAGCTACCGGCTGCGCCGCCGCAAATGGGTGCTGCCGATCGTCGACATGCTGCGCGATTTCGAGACGATGATGGCCGCGCATCGTTCGGCTGAATTCTATTACATTCCCTTCTCCGGCTACGCCCAGTTCATCGCCAGCGACTTCAGCGCCGAAGCCACGACGGTGCGCCCGACCGACGATGATGAAGGCTCGTTGCGCACGCTGCGTCGCTTGCGCACCGGGCTTGCCTGGCTGCCGGCGCTGCGCCGCCGGCTGATCCTCGGCGCCGTCGCCAAGGTGCCGGCCGAGGATTATGTGCAGGACTGGTTCAACGTCTATGCCAGCGACCGGCAGACCAGGTTCAACGAAATGGAATATCACCTTCCCTTCGAGGAGGGGCCGAAGGCGCTGGCCGAGATCATCGAACTGACCGAGAAGCATTTTCCGGAAGTCTATTTTCCGATGGAGGTGCGGTCGGTGGCCTCAGACGAATTCTGGCTCTCGCCCTTTCACAAAAGGCTCACCTGTTCCATCGCCATCCATCATGACGCGGCGAACGATCCGCTGCCGTTCATGCGTGCGGCCGAGCCGATCTTCCGCAGACATGGCGGCAGGCCGCACTGGGGCAAGATGCACAGCCTGAAAGCGGCCGACCTGAAAAAGCTCTATCCGCGCTGGGACGATGCGATGGCGGTGCGCCGCGACATCGATCCGCAGAACCGTTTCGTCTCGCCCTACATGGCCGACCTGTTCGGCATCGAACCCAGTCCTTTTGGCATCTAGCGATGAAGGCTTATTTCGCCACGCTTTCGGATGCGCTGAAGCAGGCGGGCATCCTCCAACCCTGCCTGCTGCTCGACCTCGACCGGCTGGATGGCAACATCGCGCTGGTGAAGGGGAGGCTTGATGCCAGCCTTGCCGTACGACTGGTCGACAAGTCGCTCGCTTGCCTGCCGCTGCTCTCCCATGTCGGCAAGGCGCTTGGAACCCAACGCTTCATGACCTTCCATCCGCCGATCAGCGAGGCGGTGCTGAGCGCGTTTGCGGATGCGGATCTGCTGTACGGCAAACCGATGCCGGTCGGCGCGGCAAAGGCCGCGCTTTCCAGAGGCGATGCAGTCTGGTCGCGAGTATCTTGGCTGATCGACACACAGGAGAGATTGGCTGAGTATGGCGCGCTCGCTGACGAACTCGGCGTCGAGCTGCGCATTGTTTTCGAAATCGATGTCGGACTGCATCGCGGCGGCTTTGCCGAACCGGAGGCTCTGTCGCGGGCGCTGAAGGCGCTGCCGGCCCACAAAGGGCTGCGCTGCGAAGGCGTCATGGCCTATGAGGCGCATGCGCCGCACATACCCGCCCTGTTCGGCGGGCCGGCCAAGGCGTTGGCGCAAGCCTCGCAACGGGCCGCCGCTTTCATCGCGCGCCTCGGTATGGACCAGCGCCACATCTTGAACATCGGTGGCAGCAAGACCGCGCTGCTTCATCATGGCGGCGCTGCCAATGAAGTGTCGATCGGGTCGGCCTTCGTGCTGCCCGGCGATTTCGACACGCCAGGCCTCGATGGCTTCCGGCCGGCGGCCTTCATCGCGACGCCGATCCTGAAAGTGGTCGAGCCAATGCTGCCCGGCCCACCTGCGGTCTCGCGTCTGCTCCAGGCGCTCGGCCGGTTTCCGCGCAAGGGCTGCTATCTCTATGGCGGCAAATGGATGGCCGAACCGGTGTTTCCCGAAGGCCTGACGACGAACGGCCTGCTTGGCCTGTCCTCCAACCAGCAATTCATGGGCTTGCCCGCCGCGGCCGCCGTCAGGCCGGGCGACTACGCGTTCCTGCGACCGACGCAGAGCGAAGCCGTGCTGCAGCAGCTCGGGCCGATCGCGGTGCTTTCCGGTGGCAGGATCGTCGACCGCTGGCCGGTGCTGCCGATGATGTAAGTGTCCGGGCCATCTCCTGATAATTGACTTAGTCAAGTAAATGTTTGATCCTGTGCCAGCAGGAGATGACTCGATGACAATCCACCATCAACCCGACAAGGCTGCACCCAGCAAAAACCTGATCGATGCGGTGCGGGCCTTCAACCGCTTCTATACCCGTCAGATCGGACTGCTCGACGAAGGGCTGCTGAAGAGCGCCTTCTCGCTGACCGAGGCGCGCGTGCTCTACGAGTTGATGCATCGTGACGGACTGACCGCGACCGACCTCGGGCGCGATCTCGGCCTCGACGCCGGCTATGTCAGCCGTTTGCTGAAGAAGTTCGAGCGCCTTCATCTCATCTCCAGGGTCACCCTGGTTTCGGACGCGCGGCAATCGTCGATCGCGCTGACGCCGGCGGGCAGGAACGCGTTCGCACCGCTGAACAAGGATTCGCACGACCAGGTCGCGGCGCTGCTCGATCGGCTGCCCGCGTCGGAGCAGGACCGGCTGGTCAATTCCATGCGCACGGTGCAGCGTCTGCTGGATGACAGTGGCGAGCCGAAAATCCCTTATCTGCTGCGGCCGTTGCAGGTCGGAGACATTGGCTGGATCATCCGCCGGCAAGGGATGCTCTACGCGCAGGACTATGGCTGGGACGAAACCTATGAGGCGCTGGTCGCCGAAATCCTCGCAAATTTCGTAAAATCCTTCGATCCGAAATGGGAGCGAGGCTGGATCGCCGAGCGGGAAGGCGAGGTCGTCGGCTCGATCTTCGTCGTGCGCAAGTCGGACCAGGTGGCCAAGCTGCGGCTGCTCTATGTCGAACCTTCGGCGCGCGGCCTCGGCATCGGCAAGCGCTTGGTCGACGAGTGCATCGGCTTTGCCCGCGCCAGGGGATACAAGACGCTGACCCTATGGACCAATGACATTTTGACCGCGGCCCGGCACATCTACCAGGCGGCCGGTTTCAAGCTGATCGAGGAAGAGCCTCACCATTCCTTCGGCAAGGATCTGGTTGGACAGAACTGGGATCTGGAGCTGTAGCGGCGCGTCATGCCTTGACCGGCACCCAGATCTCCAGCCCGCCATTACCTGTGCGCGCATCGAATTCGGGCCCATAGCGCTCGAATTCCGGCGCGTCGGCGATTTCGTGGCCGGAGGCCGGCAGCCAGCTGTTCCAGATCGTGTTGATCGTACGCCGGATGGTCGAGATGTGCTCGCGATGCGTGAAAACGGCGTATTTCTGCGCCGGAACCCGCACCCGGTAGAATTCCTTCGGCAGATCCGCGAAGTCGCGCACTTCGACGCCGACGACATAGTCGAAATTGCCGGCATCGTCGCCATTGAGGCAGACACCATAGAAAACGCCGGCGACTTCGCCGGGTATGTTGCCGATGTAAGGGCTGAAACGCTGCCACTGCATCGGAATGCCGGCGCTCGATTCGCAGCTGTAGCGCTCGCCGAAGCCGGCGATGAGGAAGGGGCGGCTGGTCTCGAAGCGCGGTGGTTCGAGGCTGGCGAGCAGGGTGTGGTCCATCAGGATAGGCTCCACGAGATCAAGGGTCTTGGTCGAACCTTGCGCGCGCACCAGGTCCGGCGTGGTGCCGAACTGGTCGCGGAAGGCACGGGTGAAAGCCTCATGCGAGTTGTAGCCGGCGTCGAGCGCGACGCACAGGATGTCGGGCGCCCCGCCGGCGAGCCTGCGCGCCGCCTCGGTCAGCCGGCGCGAGCGCATGTAACCCATGACAGAGCGGCCAGTGGCGGCGCCGAAGGCGCGCGTCACATGAAAGCGCGACACCCCGCTGCTTTGGGCGATGTCGTCGAGCGTAACAGCTTCCGGCAGATGGCTTTCGACAAACCATAGCGCTTTCTCGGTCGGGTTCATGGGTTCCTCGCATGTGGCGTCCTCACTCTGGCGCCTCGTTGCCGCGCCAGTTTGATCGAAATTGCGCATGGCGCAAATGGGCGATCGGGCCGCGCGGTCTCGTCCGCGTGGCCTGTCGTCTATTGGTGGCTCGGATAGCCGGAAAATTGCCTTGAAGGCCGACTGGTTCAAAGAGCAGACTGGTTCAACGGTAGCGCGCCTGGTTCCATTTGTGGCCAAGCAGCGAAAGGATGATGATCAGCCCGTTGAAGAACTGGACGTAGAAGCCGCTGAGCCCAGCCGCCACGACGCCGGTTTGGATAAACGACACCGTGACGGCGCCGATCGCGCCGCCGGCCACGGTGCCGATGCCACCCCAGGTGGGCGTGCCGCCGACGAACACCGAGGCCAGCACCGGCAAGAGATAACCGTCGCCGGCGGTTGGCCACCAGGTGAAGTTGATCATTACGGAGAACGTGCCGGCGATCGCGGCCCCGATGCCGACGAAGACGAACACCTTCACCCGCACGCGCTTGACGTCGATGCCCATCTGCTGGGCACTGTCGGGATTGTCACCGACCACCTTCACCTGCGCGCCGAAGCGGTGGCGGTTGTAGAGCATCGCCGACAGCACGACGAAGGCGATGGCCCAGAAGATCTGCACCGGAATGCCCAGGACCTGGCTGGAGAAGATCCTGTAGGCCCAGCTGTCTGCAAGCCCGGTTAGCGCCAGCGACTTGCCCTCGTTGATGATCTGGATCAGGCCACGCAGCAGGAAATTCATGCCGAGCGTAGCGATGAGCGACGACAGCCCGCCATAGACGACCAGCGACCCGACGAGGAAGCCGAGCAGCATGCCGGTGACGATCGCCGCAATGATGCCGAGGAACGGATCGTAGCCGGCCTGGACGACCAGCGCGAAGACCCACGACGCAAAACCCATCGTCGCGGGAAACGACAGGTCGATCTCCCCGCAGGTGACGACAAAGACCAGCGGTACCACCACGAAAAGCGCCACCGGCAGCGTCGTCAGTACGGAGCTGTAGAGATACCAGGTGGTGAAGACGGTCGGGTTGGCGATCATGAACACCGCCATCATGACGATGAACACGCCGAGCGTGCCAAGCGATGCACGGTTGTCAAGGATGAAGCCGCGCATCCAGTGATCGGACGGGTGCTTCCACTCGTTCTGGGAACTGCCTTGGCGGGAAATGCCGGCCGCCGGCTCGTGCAGATCGGGCTCCATGGTCTTGCTCATCGTGCTCTCTGCTCCGCGTCGCCGGTGTCGTGCAGTCCGGCCAACCCGCCCGGATGCGCGACGTCTTCCATGAAATTGATGAGGTCTTCGGCCGATTTGATCTCGCTCCGGTCGGCGGTGAGCGCGACCTTGCCGCGGTCCAGCACCACGAAGCGATCGGCGATGTCGAAGACATGATGGATGTTGTGGCCGATGAACAGGATCGAGCGGCCGCTCGCCCGCACCTGGCGCACGAAATGGAAGACCTTGGCAGTCTCGGTCAGAGACAGCGCCGTGGTCGGCTCGTCGAGGACGATCAGTTCAGCCTGCTTGTAGATGGCGCGCGCGATGGCCACGCCCTGGCGCTCGCCGCCCGATAGCTGGCCGACGATCGAGTGCGGCGTGAATACTTTCGAGGTGAAGCCGATCTCGCGCATCAGCCGACTCGCCTCCTCGATTTCCTTGCTGACCTTCAGCCAGCCAAGAAAACCGGTGAGTTCGCGGCCCATGAAGATGTTGCGCACGATCGTCTGCTGCACCGCCAGCGCCCGGTCCTGGAACACCGTTTCGATGCCGGCCTCGCGCGAACGTGCCGCACTCCATCCGGTCACCGGCTTGCCGCGGATGAGGATCTCTCCGCTGGTCGGCTGGACCACGCCGGAGAGGATCTTGATCAGCGTCGACTTGCCGGCGCCGTTGTCGCCGATGAGGCCGACCACCTCGCCGCGGTCGACGCTGAGATTGACCCCGCCCAATGCATAGACGTGGCCGTAGGACTTAGCGATGTCGCGCAGTTCTATGAGACGTTCGGCCATCGGATCCTCGCTTGATTGTCTCGCACCAGCTTTCTCGCCAGCGGTCCCGCCGGCCGGGGCCTGATCCCGGCCGACGGCTTGGGAGGTCAGCGCAGCGCCTGCTTGGCGAGTTCTGCGACGATCTCGTAATTTTCGGGCGTGACGAAACCGGCGCCGGTGTCGACATTCATCGGCGCCAGACCCAGCACCACCTGCTGGCACAGGCTGAGGATCGGCAGATAGCCCTGCAGGAATGGCTGTTGGTCGGCCGTCAGCTGCACCCAGCCGCCCTTGAAGCCCTCGACGATCTGCGGGCTGGTGTCGAAACCGAAGTTGAAGATATCGCCGGGCTTGCGCCCCGCCGCCTGCATGTAGGTGGGGACATTGCCGAGCATCTGTCCGCCGGGGTAACCAACCATCTTCACATCCGGGTTGTTCAACAGAGCCGCGGTGATCACCGGTATCGCGAGATTGGGATCCGCCGCCCATTCGGTCGCCGAACTGATCTGAACCACGTCGATGCCGGCCTCCTTCAGTGCCGCGACCGTGCCGCGCTCGCGCGCGCCGCGGCTCTCATTGTCGAACGGCCCGATCATGATCGCCTTGTCGCCGGCCTTCAGCTTGGCCAGCTTGAGCGCTTCGGCGCCGAGTGCGCGGCCCTGCTGTTCCTGCTGCGCGCCGACATAGCCGCCACCGAACGCCGCCGTCACCTTCGGCACCGGGACGTTCTGGTACATCATCTTGATGCCCTCCTTATGCGCCTCTTCGGCGAGCGGCATGATCGCGGCGTCGCCCGGATGGCCCATCATGGCGATGCCCTGGGGCTTGACCGCGACCGCTTCGCGCAACTGCTGCACCATCTTCTCCGCGTCCCACTGGGAGAAGATGTAGTCGACCTTGGGCCCGAGATCGGCCGCCGCCTGCTTGGCGCCATTGTAGACGATGGTGCCGAAGGCGTCGCCTTCGGCACCGCCGACGAAGAAGCGGATGTGGACGTCCTTGCACCATTGGGCGTCGAGCGCCTGCGCCGGCAAGGTGGAGATTGCGGCGGTAAGCGCCGTGGCGGCCGCCACCACGGTCGTCCGCAGAAGTGTCGTTCTGATCGCGATGCTCATGCACGTTCCTCCCATTGTTTCCCTCGTCAGCCGAGGAGCCTTTGAACGATTGCTTTGGCAGTACCACTTGCGGCCGGCTCCTCCCGCCGACCGGTCCTCACGCCGGATTTGGCAGGTAGCTCGCACCTCCCCGGCATAGCTTGAGATACTCCAGCGCGCGTGCCTGCCCCGTGATCTCGAGGTCGCCGCGATAGACCGGGTCGTGCCAGCCTTCGATGTCGATCGCACCCTTGTATCCGGCCAGCCGCAATTCGCTGATCACCCGCGTCCAGTCACTGTCGCCGAAGCCTGGCGTGCGCATCTGTACGAACGGCAGACGGCCAAACACGCCGTGCTCGCGAATGACGTCCCAGCGCACGGTCGCGTCCTTGCCATGGACGTGGAAGATGCGTGGCGCCCATTTGCGGATCTGCGGCATCGGATCGATCAGATAAACGAGCTGGTGGCAAGGCTCCCATTCGAGGCCGAGATTGTCGTCAGGCAACTCGTTGAACATCAGCTCCCAGGCGTCCGGATTGTGGGCGATGTTCCAGTCACCAGCAGCCCAGTTGCCGTCCATCGCACAGTTCTCGAAGGCGATGCGAACGCCCTTGTCGGCGGCGCGCCTGGCCAGCGGCCCCCACACCTCGCGAAAGCGCGGCAGGCTGTCTGTCAGCGGCTTGCCGCGGAGCCGGCCGGTAAAGCCGCAGACCATCGAGGCGCCGAACAAATGCGCATTGTCGATGACCGTCTCCCAGGCCTGGAGCACGCCACGGTCGACATCGCCGCCCTCCAGCGGATTGCCGAACACGCCGAGCGACGACACCGTGACATCGGCATCGCCGATCGCCTCGCGGATCTGGCCCGCCAGCCGGGGCAGGTCCTTGCCGCCCAGTGTCTGCCAGAAGAAGGGCTGGATGCTCTCGAAGCCGAGCGGCAGGATTGCCTTGATATAGGCGGCCGGGTCGTCGAGGTTGGCCCGCACCATGGTGCCGATCCTGATGTCGAGGAGCGGGTTTGGCATCATTGTGCTTCCTTTGCGATCATCACGCGGCGTCCGGTTTCGGCGCTCTCGATGGCGCCAAAGACCATGGCCAGACTCTTGATATTGTCGGCGCCGCGCGTTTCCGGCTCGGTGCCGGTCTCGATGGCGCGCATGAAATCCCTGATGATACCGAGATGGCCATCGACGCGGTCGGCGGGATCGAGCGCGGGCACCTCGATTGGCTGAATTTTGTCGAACATGCCGTCGCGGCCCGGCACTACCATTTCCGCCTTCAACCCTTCATGGCCGTCCCAGATCAGGCTGCCGCGCTCGGCGACGATGCGCCAGCTGCCCTCCCAACTGGTGCGGAAGCCGGCCGCGCACCAACTGCCCGCATAGGTGAAGACCTTGCCGCCGCCGAGATCGAAGACCGCGCTGGCCGACGAGCCCTGTCGGTACCAGGAATTGGCCGGTTCCCATTCCTGGCAATGGACGCCGGCCGGCTCGCCATTGACCATGTAACGGGCGGCGTCGAATGTGTGGATCGCCATGTCGAGCAGCAGCACATGGGCCATCTCCTCGCGAAAACCGCCGAAATGTGGTGCGACGAAAAAGTCGGCGTGTATGCTGGTCGGCTTGCCGATGGCGCCGGAGTCCAGAAATCTCCGGATGCGCCTGACATCGGCGACATAGCGGCGGTTTTGGACGACGGCATGGATGCGCCCGGCCTGGCGGGCGGCCTCGACGATGGCGCGGGCATTCTCCGGGCTATCGGCGAGCGGCTTTTCCGTCAGCAGATGGCAATGATGGGCAAAGGCGGAAAACGCAACGTCGCGCCGGGCGGCGGGAACCACCACATCGAAGACCGCTTGCGGTCGGGTCTGGTCGAGCACGGCGTCGAGACTGGTGCCGATGACGGCACCACCAAGGTCGTATTCGCGAGCCCTGGCCTTTGCTCTGTCGGCATCGAGATCGACAAGGCCGACAATGGCGAGCCCGTCGATTTGCCGCGCGGCATCGAGCCAGGCCTTGCTCATCGCTCCGCAGCCGACCAGAACGGCGTCGATCATCCAGCGCTCCTCCTCTCGGCCCCTCCAGGCCGATCGTCCCGGCGTTCACGGCGTGACCGTAAACGTTTTTCCGTAAACGTTTACGAGAACACACCCGAAGGCGTAGAATGTCAATCGGCCCGCCCATGAAAATCGTCGTTGCGCCTTGGCCCGGGCGGCCACCGGTGCTAGCCAAGCAAGGGGGAGAACAGTCACTTGGCGTCCAGCATTCACGACCTTGCCCGTCACCTGAACATTTCGATCGGCACGGTGTCGCGCGCCCTCAACGGCCGCGCCGACGTCAATGCCGACACACGCCAGCGCGTTCTCGAGGCGGCCAGGGCTCTCAACTATTCGCCGAACCAGTCCGGTCGCAGTCTCAGGCAAGGCGCTACCCATTCGATCGCCTTCATGCTGCAGCCGCATCCGGGCGACCAGGAATACGGCGAGCCTTTCTTCATTCCGTTCCTGACTGGATTGCAGGGCCGGCTCGCCGAAAGCGGGCTGGATCTCATCGTGGTGATGGGCGCGCCGGGCGACTATCAGCAGGAGCGCCTGCGGCGTGTCGTCGAGACGCGCCGTGCCGACGCGGTTGTGCTGGCCTGGACGCGGCGCGAGGATGAGCGCATCGACTATCTGACCCAGGCCGGCTTCCCCTTCGCCACGCTCGGCCGCAGCCGCTCCGGCGACAAGGCCTACCCCTCGCTCGATCTCGATTTCGAAAAAGCAGGCGCCGACGCGGTCGATCGGCTGGTGGCACGCGGCCATCGCCGAATCGCCGCCATCCGCCCATCGCTCGATCTGAATTTCGGCTATCTGTTCCTCGACGGCTACCGCAAGGCCTTGCGCCGGCATGGCATCGCCGTCGATCCCGGCCTGATTGCCGACGGCTTCATCAATGAGGCCGGTGGCTACGAAGTGACACCGCACGTGATGCGCCGCAAGGACCCGCCGACCGCCATTATCTTCAACAATGACGCAATGGCGCTTGGCGGCTGCAAGGCGCTGGCCGAGATGGGCATCAAGCCCGGTCACGACATGGCGGTGACCGTGATCGTCGATACGCCGCTCTGCCGCTACTTCTCGCCGGCGCTGACTGCTTTCCGCCCGGCGCTGCAGCCGATGGGACGGCGGCTCGCCGAAATGCTGCTGGCGTCGCTGCCGGCTTTTGCGGGGGCCGCCGGGCCAGAGACCATCAGGGAGGTCTGGCCGCTGGAACTGATCGCCCGCGACAGCGATTGACCATTTGTTTGTTCTGTTATAACAGAACAAACGATCGCCTTGCCTCGCCGCCGCGCGCGGCCATCGCGATCTGACACCTTGAATAGTAAGCACGCTTATTATATATACCGCTCATGGTTTCAGATGGCATCGACAGATTGGGATTTTTGATCCACGACGTGCAGCGCCTGATGCGCAAGCGCTTTGAGGCGCGCGCCAGCGGGCTCGGCCTGTCTTCGGCGCAATGGCGGCTTCTGGTCCGCGTTGCCAAGGAGGCGGGCGTTGCACAGGCGCGGCTCGCCGAACTGCTCGAAATCGAGCCGATCAGCGTCTCACGCCTGGTCGACCGGATGGAGGAGGGCGGCTGGATCGAACGCCGCTCCGACGCGGCGGACCGGCGCGTGCGCATGATATTCCCAACCGAGAAGGCGAACGCGGCCTATGCGGACGTCAAGAGCCTTGCTGGCGAAGTCTATGAGGAATCGCTCAGCGGCGTTTCGCCGGAAGACCGGCGCGTCCTGATCCGGGCGCTGGATGTAATCGTACAAAATCTGACGGACAGCGAAGCTTCGTCGCTTGAAAAGATCAAGAGTGCGGAAGGTGCGACAGCATGAACGCGGTAGCTAAAGTAGAAGAAAACGCTCCCAAGGTGGAGATGGAAGCGCCGGCCCAGCCGGCTGCCCCTGTCGCGGTCGCTCCTCTCGTGCAGCCGGCGCCGGCGCCGAGGAAGAAGCGCCGCATCGGTCGCTTCTTCTTGATGTTCGCCTTGCCGGCGGCATTGATCGTCGGCGGCGGCTATGTCTGGGTGACGGGCGGGCGTTACCAGGAAACGGAAAACGCCAATCTGCAGCAGGCCAAGGTGTCGATCGCCTCCGACACGGCTGGTCGTATCGTCCAGGTCGCCATATCGGACAATCAGACGGTGAAGCAGGGCGATCTCCTGTTCGCCATCGATCCAGAGCCCTACCGCATCGCGCTTGCCCAGGCCGATGCCGCTGTGGCTGCCGCGCGCCTCAATGTCGAGCAGTTGCGCGCCGCCTACGGCCAGGCGATGGCGCAGGAGAAATCCGCCAGTAGCGAAGTTGCCTATGCGCAGTCGCAATATGACCGCGCCGCCGATCTTGCCCAGAAAGGGATCAATGCCAAGTCTTCGCTGGATGAAGCCAGGAATGATCTCGACAAGGCCAAGCAGCAGCTCGCCGTTGCCGAACAGGGCATCGTCAGCGCCAAGGCGGCGCTTGGCGGCAATCCCGATATCGAGACAGACAAGCATCCGACCGTGATGTCGGCACTCGCCGCGCGCGACAAGGCTGCCTATGACCTGGCGCAGACCACGGTGAAGGCGCCCGCGGATGGTCTTGTCTATCAAGCCGCGTCCTTCAAGGTCGGCCAGTATGTCGGCTCCGGCACACCGTTGTTTGCGCTGGTCGAGACCGGCGATACCTGGATCGACGCCAATTTCAAGGAAACCCAACTGACCAACATGAAGCCGGGTCAGAAGGCGGAGATCGTGGTCGATACCTATCCGGGCAGGACCTTCGAGGCGACCGTCAAGGCTATCGGTGCCGGCACCGGCGCGGACTTCTCGCTGCTGCCGGCCCAGAACGCCACGGGCAACTGGGTCAAGGTCACCCAGCGTATTCCTGTACGCCTGGAACTGACCGATCCCGATGCCAAGATGGCGCTGCGTACCGGCATGAGCGCCTCCGTCACCGTCGACACCGGCGTGGCACGTGGCTGGCCGTCGATCTTCGGCCACGCCACGGCCGGCGAGCCCGCGCAGTAAGTCAGCGGAAGCCCGCGGGGATCAGGGTGGGGAAGCGAGTTGCAGGATTGGACTGATGGGGGGGTGGGAAGGATCAGCGTTTGGGCAGAGCCGCGTCGCGGTCAGGCCGAAGCTGAAATCTTCGACACGGACCCCGTCGGTCCTCAGGTTTCCGGGCGGCATGCATCCGCTCATCAGAGACTTTCAGTCGATGTAACCCCCACATCGATAATCGCGTCCCACCGCGATGAAGGCCTCTCAACGGCAGGCTTTGCCGCCCGGAAACCCGTTGTACATGTTTCAGTACCTTCTGGAAGTTCTATGCCATGAGCACGTCCGAACCATTCAAAGAAGTGCCGCATCGTGGCTTGATCACCGTCGCGCTCATGCTGGCGACGATCATGCAGGCGCTCGACACCACGATCGCCAACGTCGCGCTGCCGACCATGACCGGCGACCTCGGCGCCTCGCCCGACAACATCAACTGGGTGCTGACCTCCTACATCGTCGCCGCCGCCATCATGACGCCTGTCACCGGCTGGCTCGCCGACCGTTTCGGCCGCAAGGAACTGTTCCTGACGGCGGTGGTCGGCTTCACCATCTTCTCGATGTTGTGCGGCCTGGCGTGGAGCCTGGAAACGATCGTGCTTTTCCGGCTGATGCAAGGTGTGTTTGGCGCCGCGATCGTGCCGCTGTCGCAGACTTTCCTGCTCGACATCAATCCCAAGGAGCGCCATGGCCAGGCGATGGCCATATGGGGCGCCGGCATCATGCTGGGACCGATCCTCGGCCCCACGCTTGGCGGTTGGCTGACCGAGAATTTCAACTGGCGCTGGGTGTTCTTCATCAACCTGCCGGTCGGCATCCTCGCCTTCCTGGGCATGGCCGCCTATCTGCCGGCGGTTGCCCGGCGGGTGCGCAGCTTCGATTTCTTCGGCTTTGCCATGATTTCGCTCGGCGTTGGCGCCCTGCAGCTGATGCTTGATCGCGGTGGCGAGGTCGACTGGTTTTCCTCGGTCGAGATCTGGATCGAGCTTGGCCTTTCGATTACCGGCTTCTGGGTGTTCATCATTCACACCGTGACGTCGGAACATCCCTTCATCGATCCGAAGATTTTCCTCGATCGCAACTTCGTCACCGGGCTGGCGTTCATCTTCGTCATGGGCGTGCTGATCCTGGCCTCGATGTCGCTGCTGCCGCCGATGCTGTCGACCATCTTCGGCTATCCGACCGTCACCATCGGCATCGTCATCGGGCCGCGCGGCGTCGGCACCATGATTTCCATGCTCGTCGTCGGGCGCATCATGGGCAAGATCGATGCCAGGATTCTCGTCGTCATCGGTTTCCTCCTGACCGCGCATTCGCTCTACACCATGGCCAGCTTCTCGCCGCAGATGGATAACTGGCTGATCATCAGCTCCGGCGTGATCCAGGGCCTGGGCATGGGAATGGTGTTCGTGCCGCTGTCGACGGTTGCCTTCGCCACGCTCGACGCCCGTTACCGCACCGATGCAACCTCGTTGTTCAGCCTGGTGCGCAACCTTGGCTCGTCGATCGGCGTATCGGTCGTGACGGTGCTGCTGGTGCGCAACACGCAGGTCAATCATGCCGAGCTCTCAGCCTTCATCAACCCGTTCAATCCCAATCTCTGGGCGGTCTCGCCGGCGGCCGCCGGCGGCGATCCGACGGCGCTGTCGCAGGTCGACCGCATGGTCAATCTCCAGGCGATGATGATCTCCTACGTCAACGACTTCAAAATCCTGATGGTGATGACGCTGGTCGCCATTCCGTTCGTCTTCCTGCTGCGCAAGCCGAAGACGGCGCCGGCTGGCGGCGGCGCGCCTGCCGCCCATATGGACTAGGCCGACGGCAGGCACATCGCCTGCCTTCGATATGGACTACACTGCCACATCGGTTGGTCCTAGCCGGTTGCCGGGCAAGCCGCCATCGTTTCGCAAGTTGACGGACGAGTGCAAAGACGATGCAGAACCCGACATTTCCGGTATTCGATCTCGGGCAATTCGAGAAAGCGAGCCCTGAGGAGAAGGCCGCGCGCGGCGCCGAGGTCGATCGCATCTGCCGCGATACGGGCTTCCTGGCGGTCAAGAACCACGGCATTTCGCAGGCGGTGATCGACGCCGCCTGGTCGAAAGCCCGCGCCTTCTTCGACCTGCCGCCGGAACAGAAGCAGCGCTCCAAGGCGCCCTATAAGGGCTATCCCTACGGCTATCTCGGCCCCGAACTCGAAGCGCTGGCCAAGTCCCGTAACGTCGACACGCCGCCGGACCTCAAGGAGAGCTTCAACGGCGGACCGCTCAGTGTGCCACCGGGCATGTCTGATCCCGAGGCACTCGCCTTCTGCTATGCCGAGACGATCTGGCCTGAAGCACCGGACGGTTTCATCCATGCCTGGAAAGCCTATTACGCCGCACTGGAGGATTTGGCGCTGCGAATCATGCGCGTCTTCGCCACCGCGCTCGGCTTGCCCGAGACTTATTTCGACACTTATCTCGATGCGCCGATCAGCGCGCTGAGGGCGCTTAATTATCCCGAACAGCATGTCGCGCCGAAGCCCGGCCAGATCCGAGCCGGCGCCCACACGGACTATGGCAGCCTGACCATTCTGCTGCCGCAGGCCGGGTCGCGCGGCCTTCAGATCGTCACGCCGGACGGAGAATGGACGGAGGTGCCGCCGATCGCGGGAGCCTTCGTCATCAACATCGGCGACCTGATGGCGCGCTGGACCAATGACCGCTGGGTGTCCACCGTGCATCGTGTCGTCAATCCAGCCGCGGGCGGCCGGGACAGGCGCCAGTCCATGGCCTTCTTCCACCAGCCGAACTGGGATGCCGAGATCAAGGTGCTGGATGCCTGCCTTGCAGACGGCGAGCCGCCGAAATACGGCCCGGTGCGCTCCGGTCCCTACCTGATGGCGAAATTCAAGGCGACGACGAAATAGGCTGGAGCCCTTATTTCCCGAGCACCAGCGACCAGTATCGCAGGTTGGGGTCGCGGCCGTCACGGACATAGGCAAGCCCGAAGCGGCTGAAGTCCGGATCGAGCATGTTGCGCCGGTGTCCCTGCGAATGCATCCAGATATCGAACAGCTTCTGTTGGTCGAAGCGGCCGGCCGCGATGTTCTCGGCCGCCGCACCGTGTACACCATTGTCCCTCATGCGCGAGGCGAAATCCTTGCCCCAGCCGGTCGTGTGGCTCATGTTTTCACGCCGCGCCATATAGCCGGCCTGCTGCAGTGCTGCTTGCTCCAGCTGTGTATCGGGGACCAGCGGTCCGAGCCCAGCCGTGACACGCAGGCTGGCCAGCGTGCCGGTTGCCGAGGAGGAAACCCCGGCGCCTTGCCCGGTCGGCAGCGAGACGGTGCTGCAGGCGGCAAGCCCGAGCAATGCCGCTAGGCCGGCCGCCTTGAGCCAGGTGCGCCTGTTCAAGTCCGCGGTCCGGTCGCAATCGATTCTCGAAATGGTCATGCAGGCCTGACTCGATCGCGATCATGGCTTTTGCCGGGCAGGGCGGTGAAATTTCGAATTGAAGCGGCAGTTAGCGGCTATCTCACAAGCGTGATGCGGCGGCTGGCGTACATCTCGCGATTTCCGAATACGGCCGTGCAGTCGGTCTTGATGGATGAGTTGCCTGTCATCTGCACGGTCAAGCCAACAAGCCTCAGGCAATCGCCCTGACCGCTCATATCCGAGTTGCCGGCGAACGAAACGGCCGCGTCAGGCGCATAGACGAATCCGCTGATCACGGAATTTGCACCGCCATTCAGGGTCAATGCTGAAATGTTCCCACGGCTCTGGAAGATGGTGATGCCGGCGTAAGGCCCGCTGGTTGGCGGAGAAAGGTTCACCGTTTCATTGGCATTTATGATGATCTGTGCTCCCTCCACGAGGAATATGGTCACGCCCTGGCCGCTCAGGCTGCCGTTCCCGCCCGGCTTCAGGGTGACGCCGCGCAAGATGTAGACGCCCGGGCTGAGCGTGATGTTTCCCGACAATGTCTTGTCGCAATAGGTGCCGGGCGACAGCGTGTAGGTTTTGCCGTTCGGGACCGGCATGCAGAATGTATAGGGGGGAGGCACGATATCGGCCAGGGGATCGAAGGACGCATATTGATGTTCGAGCGGCGCGCCGCAGGTGAGATTGGCACTGGGCGGTGAAAGCCCGGAAGTGCCGCCGACGGTCGAGACGCAGCCCGCCGAAACCTGCGCGGAACCGCCTCTGCTGACGGCATCGGACGCGTCCGAGTTTGCCGCGATCACGCAGTTGCTCATGGCGACATCGGTCGAGCCTTGCAGGCTTACCGCGGACGACGCATGCGGATCGAGCGCCAGCACGCAGGCCTGCGCGCCCGGGTGCATCTTGACCGTCGCCGATCTGTGAGCCGGCCAGGGGGCAGCGCCATTGATGAAGCTCGGACGGTTTATGCCTGACGAAAGCGAGATGTAATAGGCGCTCGGGTCGCCGCTGGCGGTGGCCGAAAAGGCGGTAATGCTGTCTGAATATTCCTGCTGGTCGGCGACGTTCATATTGGCAGCAAAGAATGTCAGCCCAAGCCCCTGGACATCGCTCGCGCTCATGCTGGGCAGGTACTTTGTGCCGACGGCAAGCCCAGCCGCGTCCAGCGAGTTCTGCAATTGCGCCGCGTCGTCGCTCGTGCCCGTCAGATCGAGGGTGCCAGCGACAACAGCCATTATCGGCAGCATCGCGATGGCAGTCGCCATGGCAAAATTTCCGCGCTCCGAAGACCAGAAGCCCTTCAATGTGAACATCGTCCCTCGCCAAGGTTTGTAAAGCTCAGGTGATACGCCCGGGGTCTCTACGAGTAATTTAAGCAATAACTAAAATGCATAGATTCTAAAATGAAGTCAGTGGTTCTCCAAACGAAGGACGCGGCGACAATTCCGGGAAGATCGGATATGATGCCAGCGTTGTTGAAGTGGCAGCTACGGGCGGCCACCCTAGGCGGTGACCGCCCCCCGAGAAAAACGGAGGTAGGTTATGGCCGGCTTTCATGTCATGGCGGACGCGCGCGGAATGCATGTGCAACCCGCGGTCCGCCGCATTTCCACGACAGACCTCTGGGACGCGCTCAGGCTTGGCGCCGAGGACTTCTGGGCCAAGCCCTCGCATTACGTGTTCCTGTGCCTGATCTATCCGATCGTCGGCCTGGTCCTGACGCAGTGGACGTCCGGCTCCAATGCCATCCAGCTCGTCTACCCCTTGATGTCGGGCTTTGCCCTGGTCGGCCCGTTCGCCGCACTCGGACTCTATGAGATCAGCCGCCGGCGCGAGCTCGGCATGAACACCAACTGGCGGCACGCACTCGATGTCCGCCGCTCATCGGCGCTACCCTCGATAGCGGTCATCGGCATCATGCTGGTCGCCCTGTTCCTGTTGTGGCTGTTCACGGCGCAGTCGATTTACACCAGCCTTTTTGGCGGCGAGCCGCCCGCTTCGGTCGGGGCCTTCCTGCGCGATGTGCTGACGACCAGCAAGGGCTGGACGCTGATCCTTCTCGGCAACGTGGCCGGCTTGGTCTTCGCGGTGGTTGTGCTGGCGACCACGGTCGTTGCCTTCCCGCTTTTGCTTGATCGCGATGTCGGCGCCGTTTCGGCAATAGAGACCTCGGCGCGCGCGGTCATGACAAATCCGCTGCAGATGGCGCTCTGGGGTCTGATCGTCGCGGTGCTGCTGGTGATCGGCTCTATCCCGCTGTTTGCCGGACTGGCCATCGTCATGCCGATCCTCGGTCACGCGACCTGGCACCTCTACCGAAAGGTGGTCGAACCGGCCCATATCCGGCCCCCGCGCCGTCCGATGTGAGCACTCAGCGCTGCGCGTCGGTCGCCATCTTCAGCGCGAGTGCCGTCAGCACGGTTCCCATCATCCAGCGCTGGATCACCAGCCACAGCGCGCGTCCGGCGAGGAAGGTGGCGATCGAGCCGGCCGTCAGCGCGATGACGGCATTGACGCTGAGGCTGATCGATATCTGCGTCACGCCCAGCACCAGAAGCTGTGACAGGACATGGCCCTTGCCGGGGCTGATGAATTGCGGCAGCAGCGACAGGTAGAGAACGGCCACCTTGGGATTGAGCAGATTGGTCATCAATCCCATGGCGAACAGCTTGCGCGGCCGGTCCTTCGGAAGGTCGCGCACCTGGAACGGCGAGCGTCCGCCGGGTTTCACCGCCTGCCAGGCCAACCACAGGAGATAAAGCACGCCGGCAAAGCGCAATACGTCATAGGCATAGGGCACGGCGAGCAGCAGCGCCGTGATGCCGAACGCGGCCGACAGCACGTAGAACAAGAAGCCGACCGCAACGCCGCCAAGCGAGATCAGTCCGGCCTTCGGCCCTTGCGAGAGCGAGCGGGAGATCAGGTAGATCATGTTCGGGCCTGGCGTCAGCACCATGCCGAGGCAGACCAGCGCGAAGGCGAGGTGGTTGGCGGTATCGGGCATTGTTCGTTCCCCAGCATGCCGCGGTGGATTCGCGATCTCGCGAGCGGCCAATCTGTGCCTATCCCGACAAGTGGCCGCAAGAGCTTGACGGCGCCAGGCGTTGCGCCAGAGGGATGATCCCGGGTTAGCCGACCACGCGCAGGTTCGACAGCTCGTTGCCGATGTCCTTGAAATCGTTTGCCAGGCTGGCGCCGGTCGCATTCCAGAACAGCTTCGCCGGTTTGCTCGGATCCGTGGCATCCTTGCGAAAGCGCGACTCCGACGAGCAGGATTTCAGCGCATCGATGGCCAGCTTGTCGCTGGCCTTGGTCATCGACAAGTCGAGCGCCACCGTCATCACCATGATGTTGGCTGCCTTGGCGTTGTTGCACAGCGTGGCCATCTGCTCGTTGAGCGCGTTGGTGTAGTTGCCGTTCGAATAGTCTAGCTGACCGATGGCGCTCGATGTGCCCATGAACAGGCGGCCGACCGAGGTGCCGTTGTATCCGGGGTTGAGATAGCCGTAGGACGCATAGGTCGATTTCGAATTGGCGGGATCCGAGTAGCCCAGCGACGAAGGCGTATAATAGGTGTTGGCGCCGTCGGTTAGCACGATCACCACCTTGTCGTTGCCTCTTTCCGTTTCCGGGCGCCCTTGCGTGAACGGCTCTCCGCTCGAAACCACCCGCCAGCCCCAGGCCATGCCCTCGGGAACATTGGTGCCGCCATTCGGCTGCATCAGGTCGATCGCCGCCTTGATCGAGGTGACCCCTTCGGCGACGCTGACATCGGTCAGCGGCGTGATCGGGTTGGTGGTGCAGCTGTAATTCGGCCCGTTGCCGGCGGGCAGCGCCGGCGCATCGATCGGCCGCGGCTGGAAGTACTTGGCCATGTTGCGCAGCCGGGATTGGCCGCTGCTGCTCGACGGATCGTCGTTCCACCAGCTGTTGACGGCACCATAAGTTACCGGCGCGGCCTCGTCGGGGTCTTGAGTGAGCTTCCAATGATTGCCCGGTTCGTCGGGGGCGAACATGGGCACGAACATCGTTGCCGGATCGCCGACACCGATGCCGGTGTTGGCCGAGCCGCCGGACGGCGTGGCGTCGTTTATATTGTAAGGGTAGGGCCGGGCCTCGACGCAGCCCTGCCAACTGGCGAACGGACCATAGGAATCAATATAGTCATATTCGTCGTGGCTGCTTTTGCAGGTGTTGTTCGAATTGTATTGGTCGCACACAACCCGTTTGCTGTTGACGACACGCTCGTGGTTGGTGACGACCTTCATGTCGCGGTAGAGCGAGAACCGGGTCAGCATCTGGCCGTCCTCGGTTCCCCAGCCAGTGCCGCGCTTGTACCAGATGCCGTTGGTCCGCTGGGCGTATTTGTTGGCGGCGTTCAGCGTCGACCAGTCGAAATTCTCATTCGAGACCGGCGAAAGCCCCTCGGTGTCCATCCACGAAGCATTGCCATTCCCGGGGCCGACATTGACCGAGGCAGCAAAAGGCACGAGGCCGAATTGCACCGGCTTGTCGACCTGCTTGATCATGACCGCCTGCTGGGCCAGTGTGTCGACCAGCTGCTTGGAAGCAGTCTTGAGAAGATCGATGCGCTTTTGCCCCGAGCCCGTGCCGAGCGTGGTCATCGATCCGGAATTGTCGAGCACCATGGCAACTTCCAGCGTGTTCTTCAACCGCACCTGCGAGGTGACGTTGAAGCTGAGCCTCTGGTTCGCATCGGTCGCCGATTTGCCGACGAGTTGGGCGAAGGCGGGGTAGAAATAGGGTTTGTAGTTGAGCTGGGCGGTCATCGTCAGCAGGCCGCCGCCGCCGCTGCTGCTGTTACTCGGCAAGGTGACGTTGAGCGTCGTGCTCGCGGGATCGATATCGTTCAAATTGGCATTGAAGAAATCGAGCGCATAGGCTCTCAACTGGTCGTCGGTCGCGCCTTCCGTCAGCCGGCGGGCGGTGGCGAAGTTGGCGGCGTCGAGCGCGTTCATCAGCATCTGCTTTTCACGGTTCATTTCCGTGTAGTCGACCGCGATTGCCAGGCCGCCCATCAGCGGTACCATCGCCACAGCCGTCATAAGAGCATAATTGCCACGCCTGTCGCGGCGGAACTGACGCCAGATTTCAAACATGCTTGGAGCGGCCCCCGCCGACGGATTCTCGGTCAGCGCCAGCTTTCCACAAAACGCTGAAGGACGGGTTTGGGAAACCGCTCTATTGCTTGGTCGGCGCTTCACCAACCGCTAACCAATCAAAGCCGCCGGTTGCGCGGCAATTCGTGCCGATGCGGGCGAAAGCTGGTGACAGCATGGGCCGGTTCGGATAATTCGAACCGGCTGCGGCGAACCGTCGGCCGCCGCACCCGCAACGATCATACTGAAGGAAACGGCATGGCGGATTCGCCTGAAATCGTCGGCTCGCTCGAAGACGTCTCGAAAGCCTATTCGGCAATTCTGTGCGACGTATGGGGCGTGGTGCACAATGGCGAATGGCATTTTCCGGCGGCCGCGGCCGCGTTGGTGGCGGCAAGGGCGGCCGGCACTCCTGTCGTTCTGATCACCAACTCGCCGCGCCGCAGCGCCGACGTCGTGGCGCAGATGAGCGTGATCGGCGTTCCGCCGTCGGCCTATGACCGTGTGGTGACCTCGGGTGACGTGACCCGTGATCTGATCGCGGAGGGCCCTCGCAAAGTCTTCCACATCGGCGCCGATCGCGATTTGACCCTTTATGATGGTCTCGATGTCGAGCTCGTCGAGGAATTCGAGGCCGCCGGCGTCGTGTGCACCGGGTTGTTCGACGACGAGATTGAAAAACCCGAGGACTATACGGAACTGCTGCGCCGGTTGCGGGCCAGGAACCTGCCGTTCATCTGCGCCAATCCCGATATCATGGTTGAACGCGGCGAACGGATCATCTGGTGCGCCGGCGCGCTCGCGCGTGACTACGCGCAGCTCGGCGGTCGCACGCTGATCGCCGGAAAACCCTATGCGCCAATCTACGAGGTCGCGATGAAGGAGGTGGCCGAGATCCTCGGCCGGCCGGTCGGGCGTCCGCAAATACTGGCTATCGGCGACGGGATGTTTACCGACGTCAAGGGCGCGGCCGACAATGGTTTCGACGTCCTCTATGTCTCCGGCGGCATTCATGCCCGCGACTATGGCGATCCCTCCCGGCCGGATCCGGCCAGGCTCGGGCTCTTCCTGGAGCGGCACGGCTATCGTCCGGTGGCCGTCATCGCAAGACTGCAGTAGGTGACAATGGTCGCGTTCCAGCATCTTACGACAACCGTGCCGCTGCCCGCCGATCTGCGAGGCGGCGTCGTGGCGATCGGCAATTTCGATGGCGTCCACCGCGGCCATCAGGCCGTGCTCGAACGGGCATTGGCGGAGGCCACGCGGCGCGGCGTGCCGGCCCTGGTGCTGACCTTCGAACCGCATCCCCGAACGGTTTTCAGGCCTGATTTGCCGCTTTTCGTGCTGACGCCGCCGCCGATGAAGGCGCGGCTCCTGTCGCTTCTGGGCTTTGCCGCGCTCGTCGAGCAGCCTTTCACGCGCGACTTCGCCTCGCTGTCGGCGGAAGCCTTCGTCACCGACGTGCTGGAGAGGACGTTGGGCATCAGCCACGCCGTGACCGGTTTCGATTTCCATTTCGGCAAGGACCGCCAGGGCGGGCCGGCCTATCTGATGGCTGCTGGCGAGCGCCATGGCTTCGGTGTCACCCTCGTCGACGCCTTTCGCGACGAAGGCGCCGAGGTGGTTTCGTCGAGCCGCATCCGTGCCTTGCTTTGCGAGGGCGGGGTGGCCGGGGCAGCCGGTCTGCTTGGCTATCGCTTCACGGTGGAAAACGAGGTCGTCGGCGGCCAACAGCTCGGGCGAACGCTCGGCTTTCCCACAGCCAACATGAGGCTTCCCGCGGAAGCCACGCTCAAGGAAGGTATCTACGCCGTCCGCTTCCGGCGCGAGGACGGCACGCTGCACGACGGCGTCGCCAGTTTTGGCCGCCGCCCGACCGTCGACGACAATGGCGCGCCGCTCCTGGAAACCTTCGTCTTCGATTTTTCCGGCGATCTCTATGGCGAAATCTGCGGAGTGTCGTTCTTCGGCTTCCTGCGCAGCGAGATCAAGTTCGACGGGCTCGATGCACTGGTGGTGCAGATGAAGCGCGATGAAGCCGAGGCACGCGCGTTGCTTAGCGGCGTCAAGCCGCTGTCCGGTCTGGACGCCGCTGTGGCGTTCTGAAGCGTGATCCCGAAAAGGGGAACGAGTTTCCTATTTCTTTAGCGCAAGACCGACGGCGATGAAGGTCCAGCCCTGGAAGATCAGGTCGATCGCCAGGAACAGTCCGAGCACCCACAGGCTGTTGACCGGCCACCCCATGGCGATGATCAGGCCGGCAAGTACGCTGATGACGCCAGCCGCGACAATCCAGCCCCAGCCCCGCTCCGGACGGTGGCTATAGCCGACCCAGGCCCGCAGGGCGCCCGAAGCGACGAGCGCGACGGCCAGCAGGAAGGTCAGCACCGCTGAGGCCAGCAGCGGATTGTCGAAAGCGAAGAATCCGGCGACCGCATAGAGCAGTCCGCTGAGCAGCCAATACAAGAAGCGGCCCCAGGTCTTGACTCCGAAAGCGTGCATGATCTCGATGATGCCGGCCACCAGCATCAGCCATCCCACGACATAGACGGAAGCCACCGTGGCGATGAACAGATTGCCGAAGGCAATGCCGCCGAGGACCAGCAGCACCACGCCCAGCCCGACAAACCAGCCCCATTTGTCGCGCGTCTGGCCGATCACGTTCTTCAATGTATCGCCGTCCAAGGTCATGTCGCCACCTCCATTGAAGACCGCCAGAATGCAAGGGAGGTTACCCTCGGCGCCGACCCGCGTCCAGCCGATGGCGGGCGCGATGGTGCAAGCAACACGCGCTGGATGTCTCGTCCTTAAATCAAATTTTACCAAAGCCTCGTCAAAGCTGTCGCGGCAGGACAGCTTTGACGTGTTAGTGGAGTGGCCATGAGTCAGGTCGGGAAGATTTCTATAGCCTTGGCTACCGTCGTGCTGGCGACGTCAGGCGCGGCCGAAGCCGGTGATGGCGCTTTCGGCTGGCTGTCCGGCGACTGGTATCTGACGGTCGGCGCGACCGGCCTGGTGGCGCCCAATTTCGAGGGCGGCAAGAAGTACATGCTGAGCGCCCAGCCCATCATTTCGCTGGGCAAGGCCGGCCCTGCTGCTCGCTTCACCTCGCGCAACGACAACATTTCGCTGGCGCTCGTCGACGATGGCAGCGTCCGCGCAGGCCTGACCGGCAAGTTCCTGTTCTCGCGCGACGATGGCGATGCCGACGAACTCAGGGGCTTGGACCCGGTCCGCTGGGGCGGCGAGGTCGGCGGCTTTTTCGAATTCTATCCGACGGACTGGATGCGGGCGCGTGCCGAATTGCGGCATGGCATTCGTGCCCATAACGGCTTTGTCGCCGACATCGCCGCCGATGCTTTCTACGACGTGACGCCAACCGTCAGGATTTCGGGCGGTCCGCGCGTGTCTTTTGCCTCGGCGAACTATTTCGATGCCTATTATGGCGTCAACGCACAGGAAGCCGTGGCCTCGGGGCTGAGCCAGTACAATCCCGGCGGCGGCCTGAAATCCGTCGGCCTCGGCGGCGCCGTGACCTGGAAGGTGACCGATCCGATGACCGCCAGCCTGTTTGGCGAATATTCGCGCCTCGAGGGTCCGGCCGCCGATTCCAGCCTGGTCAAGGAGCGCGGCGACCGCAACCAGTTCATGGTCGGCGTGTCGACCACCTATCGCTTCGACTTCAAGATGTAAGTGAATCGAAGGAGACGCTTTATTCCTGCGCTCTTCTCCGCTAAAAGCCCAGCAATGACGAGCTTTTCGCGCCTTCACGCGCCGACGATACGAATTACCAGCCCGGTGTTCCCAGCAGCCTGAAGGCTGTAGGAGCCGCCGGGAATATCGCGCGCGGCCTCTCGCGCTTTTCCAGATCATCAAAGCATGTCGCCCACAAGTGGCCCGGTTTGGGAAAACGGCATACGTCTAAAGTAGAATTCGCCGCAAGCCACGTGGCCCGGCATGCACATGGCAGACCAATGAACGACGAAAACCAATCAACGATCGACTATTCGAAGACCCTTTACCTGCCGCAGACGGAATTTCCGATGCGCGCCGGCTTGCCCGAGAAGGAGCCGGTGCTGGTCAAGCGCTGGCAGGACATGGACCTCTACCGCAAGCTGCGCGAGAGCGCGGCGGGCCGCACGAAATACGTGCTGCATGACGGTCCGCCCTACGCCAACGGCAACATCCACATCGGCCACGCGCTGAACAAGATCCTCAAGGATGTCATCACCCGCTCGTTCCAGATGCGCGGCTTTGACTCGAACTATGTGCCCGGCTGGGATTGTCACGGTCTGCCCATCGAATGGAAGATCGAGGAGCAGTACCGCGCCAAGGGCAAGAACAAGGACGAGGTGCCGGTCAACGAATTCCGCCAGGAATGCCGTGAATTCGCCGCGCACTGGATCTCCGTGCAAGGTGGCGAGTTCCAGCGGCTTGGCGTCGTCGGCGACTTCAAGAACCCTTATACGACGATGGCCTTCCACGCCGAGTCGCGCATCGCAGGCGAATTGCTGAAATTCGCCATGTCCGGCCAGCTCTACCGCGGTTCGAAGCCGGTGATGTGGAGCGTCGTTGAGCGCACGGCGCTCGCCGAGGCCGAGATCGAGTACCAGGATTACGAGTCCGACACGATCTGGGCGAAGTTTCCGGTGGCCAATCTCGTCGTCGCCAGTGTCGTGGACGGGCTGCCGGCGGAGCTCGATCCGGACCTGAGCGGGCGGTCGCTTGACCTGCTGGATGCCCATGTCGTCATCTGGACGACGACGCCATGGACCATCCCTGGCAATCGCGCCGTCAGCTATTCGCCGCGCGTCGGCTACGGCCTCTACGAGGTGACGGCGGCCGAGAACGCATTTGGCCCGCAGCCAGGCGAGAAGCTGATCTTTGCCGATGCGCTGGCCGAGGAAAGCCAGGCCAAAGCCAAGATCATCTTGAAGCGCCTTCACGGCGTCAGCGCCGAACAGCTTGGAAATCTTGTGCTTTCGCATCCCTTCAAGGGTCTCGGTGGCGGCTACGAATTCCCGGTTCCGATGATTGCCGGCGACCATGTCACCGACGAGGCCGGCACGGGCTTCGTGCACACGGCTCCCGGTCATGGCCGCGAGGACTTTGATGCCTGGATGGATGCCGCGCCCGCGCTGCGTCAACGCGGCATCGATACTGAAATCCCGTTTGCCGTCGACGACGGCGGCTTCTTCACCAAGGACGCGCCGGGCTTCGGCCCGGACCGCGAAGGCGGACCGGCGCGCGTCATCGACGACAATGGCAAGAAGGGCAATGCCAACCAGGCGGTCATCGACGAGCTGATCAAGCGCAACGCGCTGTTCGCGCGCGGTCGGCTGAAGCACAGCTACCCGCATTCATGGCGTTCGAAGAAGCCGGTCATCTTCCGCAACACGCCGCAATGGTTCGTCTACATGGACAAGGATCTCGGCGACGGCACCACGCTGCGTGGCCGCGCGCTGAAGGCGATCGACGAGACTCGCTTTGTGCCGGCCGCCGGCCAGAACCGCATCCGCGCCATGATCGAGGAACGCCCCGACTGGGTGCTGTCGCGCCAGCGTGCCTGGGGCGTGCCGATCGCCGTCTTTGCCGACGAGTATGGCAATGTGCTGAAGGACGAGGCGGTCAACCAGCGCATCATGGACGCCTTCGAGGCGGAGGGCGCCGACGCCTGGTTCGCGCCCGGTGCCAGCGAGCGCTTCCTCGGCAATCACGATGCCTCCAAATGGAAGCAGGTGACGGACATTCTCGACGTCTGGTTCGATTCGGGCTCGACACATGTCTTCACCCTGGAGGACCGGCCCGACCTGAAGTGGCCGGCCGACGTCTATCTCGAAGGCTCCGACCAGCATCGCGGCTGGTTCCACTCCTCGCTGCTCGAAAGCTGCGGCACCAGGGGCAGGGCGCCTTACGACACCGTCGTCACCCATGGCTTCACCATGGACGAGGATGGCCGCAAGATGTCGAAATCGCTCGGCAACACGGTCGTGCCGCAGGATGTGATCAAGCAGTCCGGTGCCGACATCCTGCGGCTCTGGGTGGTGACGACGGACTATTGGGAAGACCAGCGGCTCGGCAAGAACGTGCTGCAGACCAACATCGACGCCTATCGCAAGCTGCGCAACACCATCCGCTGGATGCTGGGCACGCTCGCCCATGACGATGGTGAGGTCGTTCCCCTGGAGACGATGCCGGAGCTGGAGCAGCTGATGCTGCACCGGTTGGCAGAGCTCGACGAGGTGGTGCGCCAGGGCTACGACGCCTTCGAGTTCAAGCGCATCACGCGAGCTCTGCTCGACTTCATGGTGGTCGAGCTGTCGGCCTTCTATTTCGATATCCGCAAGGACGCGCTCTACTGCGACGGCCCGTCGAGCGTGAAGCGCAAGGCCTCGGTCCAGGTGGTACGCCATCTCTTCGACTGCCTGGTGAAATGGCTGGCGCCGATGCTGCCCTTCACCATGGAAGAGGCCTGGCTCGACCGTCATCCCGACGCGGTCTCGGTGCATCTCGACCAGTTCCCGCAAATCCCGGCGAATTGGAAGAACGAGGCGCTGGCGGAGAAGTGGCGCAAGGTCAGGCAGGTGCGCCGGGTCGTCACCGGCGCACTCGAGATCGCCCGTGCCCAGAAGGTGATCGGCTCCTCGCTGGAGGCTATACCGGTGGTCACAATCAACGACGCGGCGCTCGAGGCGGCGATATCGGACGTCGACATGGCTGAAATGGCGATCACCAGTGATCTCGTCATTGCCCATGGCCAGGCGCCGCAAACCGCCTTTGCCCTCGACGATGTCAAGGGCGTCGCCGTGGCGGTCGAGAAAGCCGAGGACCGAGGGCTGGTCAAATGCGCGCGTTCCTGGCGCTACACGGCCGATGTCGGGCAGGATCCGGACTTCCCGGATGTTTCGGCACGTGACGCAGCCGTGCTGCACGAGTTGAAGGCGCTGGGAAGGCTTTAGTTCCTGTCGCCCAAAAGTGCGTAGCGGTTTTGGGACAAACGACAGGGACCAGATCAAGCCAGTTCCTGTCGCCCGAAAGTGCGTGGCGGTTTAAACGACCGGCATCAGATCAAAGAAGTGCGCAAATAGAACGCCGGGCGGTACAAATCCGCCCGTGCGTTGCCCTTAACGAGTGGTTGAGGTAAACACGCGAAACTCCGGAAGACAAATTGTCGCCGGATTTCCGTCGCAAGTGCTTGCATGATGGGGACCGGATACAAAGCCGGTGCGATCGAGAGGCTGTCTAGAGTGGGACTTTTTGGCATGACCGAGAGATATAACGCGCGCCTTGCGCTGTTGGCGCCGCTTGTCGCTTCGGGCCTCGCTTTATCCGGCTGCATGGGCTCTCCGACCTATGGCACCGACAAGACCGCCGCCGAACAGCTGGCCGGCGATCTTACAGGCGCCGTTTCCTTCGCGCCGAAGCGCAAGGACCCGATCGACTACAAGCCGCGTCCCACCCTGGTGAAGCCGGCACCCGGCCAGAAGGAAGCGCTGCCTGCCCCCCAGGAAAGCATCCAGACGGCAAACGCCGGGTGGCCCGAATCGCCCGAGCAGCGCCGCGCGCGTCTGCGCGCCGACGCCACCGCCCACCAGAACGATCCGGCCTACCAGTCGGAGATCGTCGATGATGTGCAGACGGATCCCGCTTCGGTGAAGAAGGCAATGGAAGAGTCCGGCTCAAGCCATCCGCCGGCGTGGAAACCCGCCGATTCCGACAAGGGCCGCGCTGCGGAGATCCAACGCCGCCTTGCCGACAGCAAGCAGGGCGATCCGAACACGCGCAAATACCTTAGCGAGCCGCCATTGGCCTACCGCACCGCCTCCGGTGCCGCGCCGCAGAATGAACTCGGCGAAGACGAGTACAAGAAGGAGCGCCGCCTCAAGGCAAAGGCCGAGGGCAAGAAGGGCGGCTGGTTCGACTGGTTGCCGTCGCTGTAGGAACAGTCGCGCCGCTGATCTTGCGGCGGCCTTGGCTCAGTCTCGACGTCCCCTGAAAAAATCCTTCAGCAGCAGGCCTGCTTCGGTCTCGGCCATGCCCGGATAGATGTCGGGCGTGTGGTGGCAGGTCGGTGCAGCGAAGAAGCGCACACCGTTGACCACGGCGCCGCCCTTTTCGTCTGCGGCACCGAAATAGAGACGGCGCAGCCTGGCGAATGAGATTGCCCCGGCGCACATGGCGCAGGGCTCCAGCGTCACATAGAGATCGTGGCCGGTGAGCCGCTCGCTCGAGAGTTTGCCGCAGGCTTCACGGATAACCAGCATTTCGGCGTGCGCCGTCGGGTCGGCAAGCTCGCGCGTGCGGTTGCCGGCACTGGCAATGACCGTGCCGCCATTGGCAATGACCGCGCCGACCGGCACTTCGCCGCGCAAGGCTGCCGCTTCGGCCTCTTTTAGCGCCAGCGCCATGAAATCCGGCCTCTTCAAGCGGTTTGTCTTCCCATTATATCCTCGCCACCCGGCGGTGATCCTGTTATGGAGCGCATCAACCTGAAAATCGGACTCGATTTTCGGGAATGATCATGCGCCAAATCAAAAATGCTACAGCGTTCGTTGCGCGCCGAACGGATGCGCCACGCTGTAGCAGCGCAAACGGACAAAGGCCACATGGACGACAGCGACAAGAAATCTCCGCGCAAAGGCGGCCCAGGCAGGAGTGGCCCGAAATCGGCAGGGTCACGTGGCCACGACGCCAGCAAGGGCGGGAAGCCGTCCTTTGGTGCGAAAAAGCCCTATGCCCCACGCGGCGACCGGCCGGCCGCCGCTGAAGGCGAGCGCCCGAAGCGCGACTTCAAGAGCGGCGACAAGCCGTTCCGCAAGGGACCGCGCCCCGAAGGCAAGCCCTACGCGCCACGTGGCGACCGCCCGATGGCGGCCGAGGGCGAACGCAAGCCGTATGAAAAGCGCGAAGGGCCGCGCAAGCCCTACGCGCCACGCGGCGACCGGCCGATGGCGGCGGAAGGCGAACGCAAGCCGTATGAAAAGCGCGAAGGGCCGCGCAAGCCCTACGCGCCACGTGGCGACCGTCCGGTTTCTGCCTCGGCGGAGAGCGGCGAAAAGCGCTTCGACCGTCCCAAGCGTGATTTCGCAGATCGTCCGAAGCGGGAATTTGCCGACCGTCCAAAGCGAGACTTTGGAGGCGACAGACCCAAACGTGATTTCGGAGACCGGCCACAGGGCGCATCGGGCGGCGGCTTCAAGCCACGTCCGCGAACAACCGAAGCAACGGAAGAAGCCGGCGAGCGCATCGCCAAGCGTCTGGCACGTGCCGGGCTCGCCTCGCGCCGCGACGCCGAGGAGTTGATCGCCGCCGGCCGCGTCAAGGTCAATGGTCGGGTGCTGGCCTCGCCGGCGTTCAACGTCATGCCCAATGACATCATCCATCTCGACGGAATGGAAATCCCGCCGATCGAACGCACGCGCCTGTTCCTGTTCCACAAGCCGGCCGGCGTCGTCACCACCAACCGCGACCCCGAAGGCCGCAAGACCGTCTTCGACGTGCTGCCGGCCGAACTGCCGCGGCTGATGACCATCGGCCGGCTCGATATCAACACCGAAGGCCTGCTGCTGCTGACCAATGATGGCGGCCTGTCGCGCGTACTAGAACTGCCGGCCACCGGCTGGCTGCGCCGCTACCGTGTGCGTGTCCACGGCAAGGTCGAGGAAAGCGCGCTTGCCGGCCTGCGCGAAGGCATTGCCGTCGATGGCGTCTTCTACGGCGCCATCGAAGCCAGCCTTGATCGCGAGCAGGGCTCCAATGCCTGGCTGACGATCGGCCTGCGCGAGGGCAAAAACCGTGAGGTCAAGAACATTCTTGGCGCGCTCGGCCTCGACGTCACGCGGCTGATCCGCATCTCCTATGGTCCGTTCCAGCTCGAGGACCTCGCCGAAGGTCACGTGCTGGAAATCAAGGGCCGGGTGCTGCGCGACCAGCTTGGCGAGCGCCTGGTCGAGGAATCCGGTGCCAATTTCGATGCCGAGATAACAAAACCGTTTTCCAACCAGCCGGTCCGGCGTACCGAAGTCCGTGAGGCCGAGCCGGAACGGCCGAAATTTACGAGAGACGGCGAGCGGCGGCCGATCGGCGAGGGCGGGCTGATCAAGAACCGCAAACGCCGGGAAGGCAGCCGCGACGAGGCGCTCGGCAAACTGTCGACAAGTCCTGACAGGGGCGAGAGGCCAGAAAAGAGCTTCGGCGAACGCGGTCCGCGACCGGAGCGTGGCGGCTTCGGCGACAAGCCGCGCGGCGGTTTCGGTGACAAGCCTCGTGGCGGCGGCAAGAAATCCGAACGCGAGCAGCGGCCGATCGAGCCGCCAGGCCAGCGCAAGGCTAATGTCTGGATGGCACCGGGAGCCCGGCCGATCGGCAAGGGCAGGGCGGAGGCCGATGCGGCCAAGGCGGCCGAGGCCAAGGCGCGCAAGGCCTCGTTCAAGCCGTCTTACGGCAAGCCCGCCGGCAAACCAGGCGACGCAAGGCCATTCGGCAAGCCGCGTGGCGAGCGTCCAGGAGGCGCCGGTGGCGGTGAGCGGCCGCGCGGCCCCAAGGGTCCTCGGACAAGATGAGAATCGTCGGCGGTGAGTTTCGCGGGCGTCCGTTGGCGACGCCCCGCAGCGGCGCCATCCGCCCGACGACCGACCGCACCCGCGAGGCCGTCTTCAACGTTCTGGTGCATCGCTTTGCCGGGCAACTGGAGCGCGCGCGCGTGCTCGACCTGTTCGCCGGCACCGGCGCGCTTGGTCTGGAGGCCCTGTCGCGCGGCGCATCCTATGGCGTCTTCATCGAGGAATCGGCCGAAGGCCGTGGCCTGATCCGCGACAACGTCGAGGCCTTCGGCCTGACCGGACGCACCAAGATCTTCCGCCGCGATGCAACGGGCCTTGGCGAGGCGGGCACGCTGGCGCCGTTCGGTCTCGTCTTTGCCGATCCGCCCTATGGCAAGGGCCTTGGCGAGCGCGCTCTGCGGTCGGCCATGGCCGGCGGCTGGCTGCGCCCCGGGGCGCTCTGCGTGGTCGAGGAGACGGCGTCGGTTCCCTTCGAGCCAGGCCCGGGCTTTTCCGTGCTTGATGAGCGCAACTACGGCGAGACTGTCATCCGCTTCATCGAGGCTGCCTGACAGGCCTCTTTCAGCAGTGGCCTCTTTGCCGCCGCCTTTGCCGGCAACATGACCAACAAATCACTTTGCTTGTCGCCAGCGCCTTGCCTATCGTCGCTGCATGAATCCGGAGCCATCGATGACATCCAGGACTGAGTGGCTGAGGCCAACGCTGCTGGCGACGTCGCTGGCTTTGTTCATGACCGACCCTGTCCTGGCGGACAACGCCGTATTGCCAGACACTGTGCCGGCCGAGTTCAAGGTCACGGACTTCCTGCTCGACAACGGCATGGAAGTGGTCGTGATTCCCGACCATCGCGCGCCGATCGTCACCCATATGGTCTGGTACAAGATCGGCAGCGCCGACGAGCCGCCGGGCAAATCCGGCATCGCTCATTTCTTCGAGCATCTGATGTTCAAGGCGACGGCCCATCACGAAGCCGGCGAGTTCGACCGCGCCGTCTCCGACATTGGCGGCTCCAACAACGCCTTCACCTCCTACGACTACACCGCTTTCCACGAGACGGTGGCGCCGTCGGATCTCGAACTGATGATGAGCTTCGAGGCTGACCGCATGCGCAACCTCATCCTCACCGACGACGTCATCAAGACCGAGCGCGATGTGATCCTGGAGGAGCGCCGCTCGCGCATCGACAACAATCCGCAGGCCGTGCTCGACGAGGAAGTCGATGCCACACTGTGGCAGAACCAGCCCTATCGCATTCCGGTTATTGGCTGGATGCAGGAGATGGAACAGCTGAACCGCACCGACGCCGTCGCCTTCTACAATAAATATTACCGGCCCAACAACGTCGTGCTGATCGTGGCCGGCGACATCCAACCGGAAACGGTGAAGGCGCTGGCCGAAAAGACCTATGGCAAGGTTGCCCGCGGGCCGGATCTGCCGCCGCGCGTCCGCCCGGTCGAGCCGGAGCAGAACACCAGGCGCACCGTGACGCTCTCCGACGCCCGCGTCAGCGTGCCGAGTTTCTCGACACAATGGGTCGTGCCCTCCTATCACACCGCCAAGCCTGGCGAGGCCGAAGCGCTCGATCTGCTCGCCGAGATCCTTGGCGGCGGCAACCGCAGCCGGCTTTATCAGGCGCTCGTCATCAAGCAGGGCATCGCTTCCAGCGCCGGCGCGTATTTCCAGGGCACCATGCTCGACGACACCAATTTCACCGTCTACGGCTCGCCGCGCGGCGACGCCAAGCTGGCCGACGTCGAAGTCGCGGTCGATGCCGAGGTGGCGCGCATCGCCAGCGACGGCGTGACCCCGGATGAGCTCGAAAAAGCCAAGGACCGCTATGTCAGGTCAATGATCTTTGCCCGCGACAAGCAGGACTCCATGGCCAACATCTATGGTTCGACACTCGCCACCGGCGGCAATGTCCAGGACGTGCAGCAATGGCCGGACCGCATCCGCAAGGTCACCACCGACGAGGTCAAGGCCGTTGCCGCGCGCTATCTGGTGCTGGCCCGCTCGACCACCGGTTATCTCTTGCCGCAGCAACAGGCGGGGAATTGATGATGAGCCAGCACCACCATGTCTTCCCTTCTCCCACAACAAGGGGAGAAGGGAAGGAGGCTCGCTTCCTCGCGCCACTTGTCACCCTATTCCTCTCCATCCTCTTCCTGATCCTGCCGGCGCTTGCCGCCCACGCCATGGAGATCCAGTCCGTCACCTCGCCGAAGGGCGTCACGGCCTGGCTGGTGGAGGACTATTCCGTGCCGATCGTCGCCGTCCGTTTCGCCTTCGGCGGCGGCTCGACTCAAGATCCGGTGGGGAAGGAAGGCCTGGCCAATCTGATGACCGGCCTGTTCGACGAGGGCGCTGGCCCGCTCGATTCGGAAGCCTTCCAGATCAAGCTCGACGATGCCGGCGCCGAAATGAGCTTCGACGCGACCCGCGATGGCATTTACGGCTCCATCCGTCTGCTGGCCGAACAGCGCGACGAAGCCTTCGACCTGTTGCGGCTGGCGGTCAACGAGCCGCGCTTCGACCAGGCGCCGATCGACCGCATCCGCGCCCAGGTCCTGTCCGGCATCATCGCCAACGAGAACGACCCGGACACGGTGGCACAGAACCGATGGGTGCGCGCCGTGTATGGCGACCACCCCTATTCGCGCTCCGATCAGGGCACCAGGCAGAGCATCGCCGCCATCACCCAGGCCGATCTCAAGGCTCTGCACAAGGCGGTGTTCGGGCGGGGCGGCCTGCATGTCGCCGTGGTCGGCGCCATCGACGCCGAGACGCTGAAGAAGAAGCTCGACATGGTGTTCGGCGATCTGCCGCAGAACCAGACGCTCGCCCCTGTCGCCGATATCGAGCCCAGGCTGGCGCAGCATATCGAGGTCAATTACGACCTGCCGCAGACCTCGCTGCAGCTCGCCTGGCCCGGCGTGAAGCGCAAGTCGGCGGATTTCTTCCCGACCGCGCTGATGAATGAAATCCTTGGCGGCGGCACTTTTACCTCGCGCCTGTTCCAGGAGGTGCGCGAAAAGCGCGGGCTGGCCTACAGCGTCAATTCCTCGCTGGTAAACCAGGACCACGCCGACGCGCTGATCGTCACGACCGGAACGCGTTCCGACCGCGCCGCCGAGACGCTCGGCATCGTACGCGACGTCGTCAAGCGGTTAGCGCAGGACGGCCCGACGGAGGCCGAACTGGCGGCGACCAAGAAATATCTGATCGGCGCCTATGCCATCAGCAATCTGGATTCGTCGAGTGCCATCGCCGCGACGCTGGTCGAGTTGCAGCTCGACGATCTCGGCATCGACTACATGCAGCGCCGTACCGGCTATATCAACGCGGTGACGCTCGATCAGGTCAAGGCGGCGGCGAAGAAGCTGCTGACCGCCGAGCCGACCATCATGGTGGTCGGACCGCCGCTGGCGGGAGCCGGCAAGGGGTGAGCCCGACTTTCGGCATAGCTTTCGGTGGTGGCGGCGCGCGCGGCTTGGCGCATATCCATGTCATCGAGGCTCTGAACGAGCTCGGCATCAAGCCGGTGGCGATAGCCGGCTCCTCGATCGGCGCCGTCATGGGCGCCGGCATGGCCTCGGGCATGACCGGCAAGGACATGCACGACTACGCCCGCTCGATCCTCGGTCGGCGCGCCCAGGTGGCGAGCCGCATGTGGCGGGCGCGGCCAGGCACGATCGCGGAAGCCATGCAAAATGGCATCCGGGTCAGCCAGTTCAATGTCGAGCGCATCCTCAAGGCCTTTTTGCCCGAAGCCATTCCCGAAACCTTCGCCGAATTGAAAATCCCGCTGAAGGTGACAGCGACGGACTATTTCGGCCACAAGCTCGCCGTGTTCGACGATGGCGACCTGCACTCGGCCCTTGCCGCCTCGGCCGCCATCCCCGCCGTCTTCCGCCCGGTGATGCGTGACGGCAGACTGCTGATCGACGGCGGCATCTACAACCCCGTGCCGTTCGATCTGATCGAGAAGGATGCCGACATCATCATCGGCGTCGACGTGGTCGGCGCGCCGGAAGAGGCCGACCGAAAACAGCCGACCTCCGTCGACCTGATGTTCGGCGCCACGCAGCTGATGATGCAGTCGATCATCGCCAACAAGCTGAAACAGTGCCAGCCCGATATACTGGTCCGCCCGGCGGTGTCCAAATACCGGGTGCTCGATTTCCTGAAGATCGATGCCTTGATGAACGAGACGGTGGAGATCAAGGATCAGCTGAAGCGCGAAGTGGCGAGGGTGATTGAGGCGCGCAGTGGCGCTGCCATCAAGGGGAGGCGAGGGAAAAAGGCCGGTTGAGCGACGGGACGCCGCAATTGGCAGTCCTGTGTCGAACTCTGTGTCATCCAGCCTGGAACCCGCTATGACTTCGCCGTCACCGGCGCATACTCCAGCGCCACAACGCCGTTGCTGAAGGGCGTGGCCGAAATCAGCTCGAGCGGCACTTGTTCGCCCGGCGGGAACAGCGGCTTGCCCTGGCCGACGGCGCCGGGATAGCTGAGCAGCCTGACGCGGTCGACCAGCCCGTGGCGCAGCAAGTCCTGCGCCACGCTGAGGCTGCCATGCACATAAATGTTGCCGCCGCTGCCTTCCTTCAGCGTCCTCACCGCGTCCGGCAGCGAGCCTGTGAGCAATTCGGCCGGTTTCCAGTCGAGCGCCTTCAGGCTGGTCGAGGCGACGTATTTCGGCAGAGCGTTGAACCGGTCGGCAAAATCCCCGGTTTCCTTGGGCCATGAGCCGGCAAAGATCTCATAGGTCGTGCGCCCCAGAAGCATGGCGCCGCTGTCGGCAAGTTCATCCTCCTTGAACCTGTTCATCTCGTCGTTCCAGGTCACGCCGGGCAGCTTCTCGACCTCGGCAATGCCGTCGACGCTGATGAATTCCGTGACGATGAGTTTTCGCATGGCGTTCTCCTGCTTCGCTCAAAGGACGAACCGCATGGGCCTTTTGCTACATGCTCTGAAAAATCGGGGGTGGTTTGTCAGAGAAGGAGTTTCCCTAGCCTGAACCAGACTCCAAAGTCGCATTTTGGTGCTACATCTCAGCTGATATTCCCAAAGCTGTAGGAAGATCATGGGATTCGGGGTCTTCATCCACCGCTCAGATTCGATCTACGATGACAGCCCCGCTGAGCGATATCAGTTCCCCAGCCAGTATCTGCGCCGTGTGGAAGCATGTGTCGGCGATTGGATCATCTACTATGAACCTAGCAAGGTAGACGATACCCGTGGCTATTTCGCCCTGGCGAAAGTCCAGCAGGTTATCCTTGATCCCGTGGCGCCTGGTATGTATCTCGCTTTGATCGAGCCGGGATCATACCTCGATTTCGCCAATCCCGTTCCATTCAATGGGATGGACGGGCTCGTTGAACGAGGTTTGCTTAATGACCAAGGACGGATTTCTGGTCGCGCTCAATCGGCCGTCCGACCGATCAGCCCGAGCGACTTCAACCGCATTCTCGATCTGGGCCTTGACGCCCGTGAGCCACTGCTGCCACGCGTCGACGAGATCGGCATTTCATCCGGGTTTCAGGATGAAGAAGCCCCGTTCCAGTTCGAGCACAGCCGCGACCGCATAAGTTACATCGGATCGCGAATCGTGCGGGACGGCATTTTCCGTCGCATCGTCTTGCGCGCCTATGATGAGCGTTGCGCGATCACGGGACTGAAATTGATAAATGGCGGTGGTCGGGCGGAAGTTGCCGCGGCACATATTCGACCGGTCGAAAAGAAAGGACCCGACATCGTCAACAATGGGCTCGCACTATCAGGTACCGCGCATTGGATGTTCGATCGCGGACTGATCAGCCTCTCCGACGATCTGGAAATCCTGATCTCGCGGCAGGTCAATGACCTTGAGAGCGTGCGAGGGTTCGTAAACAAGACCCGCCGCGCGCTTCCGCCTCGCCGGCCGCTCGAACGCCCGCATCCCCATTTCCTGCAATGGCACCGCGAGCACTGCTTTAAGCAATGAGGCGGCGCCCCGCTGCCACGCTTGTATCTCTACGTTAACCGGTTTGGCGCTTGTCGAGGCCTACCGCTACTACTGGGCTTTGTCCTGCTACTTTCTCAATGTCGACGTCTTGCTCTCGTATCTTGCCAGGAATTGGCAACAGCAATTGTGGCTGCGCGCGCAATTCTTCCGGTGTCCTGGGCCGAGTCTTTTTTGTCCGCCGTGCCGGGAAGGATGCCACAGTTGCTGCGCCACGAGCAAGATTGAGCTCAAGCAGCTTTGCCAAAGCGTCTTCTTCTGAAATATCCGTTGGCCAACCGTAGGCGGTAGCAACAGCAGCGTCGAGTTCGCGATGCGCATCGATAAGCCACTGAGGGCGCCGATTGTACAGATTGGTCAAAGTCCGCTCTTGAAGAGTAGCTGCCGCAACGGTGTCCTTGGGCAGGATCCGATCCGGGTAGCCAGTCAAGATCTCAGGCTCGATGCGAACAAGATCGACTGGGTTTAGCCAAGCATTTCGCAGTTCATCAAGCCGATTGGCGGCCCTGGCGATGGCAATTGCTCGTGTGTCGCCCACGTAATGCTTGACGGGAATGTTTGGCGTGAGTCCGTCTGGAAATGGGAAGGTTTCGAACGTAGTTGTAGGCGTGTAGCGTGGATCGTTGCCCACCCCGAGCCATGTTCCCAGCCGCAAGGACCACATTTCGTGAAATCGGGAATGGAGAATTCCGAAAATCATCTCATCGTCGCGCGCAATCGCTATTGTCGCACTATCCGAGAGAACTGTGCTGTCCACCCAAGCGAATATTCGGTATTTGGCTACACGGGGCGTCAAGATGTACCGTCTTAGTGATGATATCTTGGCCAACATTGCAGGTCGAGGTTCGACGTGTCGCCACCAGCGTTCACGATAAGCATCTCGCCTATTTTGAGCTCTTTCGGGAAGCACATGCTCTTTAACGTACTGGAATGGCGCTTCGTAAAGAGAGGCTCCCTGTTCCGACAGTTCCGAACCAAAATCGACAATCCACATATCGCGAGCACGGCGCGTGACGTCCATTCCATTGCGCCAAGGGTGCAGGACATCTGAATTGGGTTTGCCGTTGGGATTGAGGGGAAGCCGCAGCCACTCACGCGCAAGCTCACCCGGAATGTCAAAGGCGCCGCCCTTCGTATCCCCCATAAACGCAACGTTGAGATTCTCTGCGAGCCGGTGGGCGCGGGTGAGGTTCGTAACGCCGGCGGTAAGATCCGGATTGATCTCGGCAACATCATTGCCATCAAGCCGCAAGATATCTTCACCTTGCCCGAAGCATACAAGCGACACACGAACGGCCGCACCGTCGACGATCCATGGCTCATCGCTCCAAGCGTCGAAAATGCGGCTCTCGGCTGCGATCTGATCAAGAACTTTTCGGTTGGCACCTCCACGAATCGAATTGGTAGCGACGAGTCCGACACGCCGCGAACGACCGGATTTGAGGGCGGCGCGCGCCTTTTCAAACCAATAGCAGACGAGGTCGGCTTCCCGCGAAACGCGGCCATCATAGACATCGAACAGGCGATCCACGGTTTCGTCGCCCAAACCGTGACGCATTAGTCGTATGCCTAGGAATGGAGGGTTTCCAACGATGAATTCCGCCTCGGGCCAATCAGCCTCGACGAACTTTGAGCCGGTTGCCGCACCCTCTAGATCACTATTCTTCGGCGCGGTGGTCTCGTCATAGAGAGGGGACAATCTAGCCTTGACGAGCGCATCGCCTTTTTCGATTGCTTTGAGTTTACGAAGGATTGGAATCGATTTCGAACGGATACCGTTGCGCAACTGCCACTGGATGTCGCCTATCCAGATTGTGGTGCGGGCGAGCTCGGCCGCCGGTGTGTTGATCTCGATTCCACGAACGATTTCGGGACCGACGAGGGGCAGTTGCGGGTTAAGGCCGAGTATCTCGCATTCGAGGTTGGCTCTGTTTTCGATATCCTTGACACCCTGCAGGGCAAGATAAAGAAAATTCCCCGACCCGCATGCCGGATCGAGAATGCGCAAATTGCGCAGGCGTTCCAGAAATTGGGAACGGACCTCCTCGGCAGCCTCTTTCCGAGTCATGCGCCTGTGTGGTTTCTTGCGCATTGGCGGCAAGTGGTCGCCATTGAGCAGCGCAGCGATCTGATGCTTAGCGACCTCCCATTCTGCCCGAAGTGGCCTCAGAATGACAGGGTCCACCAGCTTCATGATCTTATCGGGATCGGTATAGTGCGCGCCGATCTGTGATCTCTTGTCGGGGTCAAGGAAGCGCTCGAATAGCGTCCCGAAAATCGTTGGGTCGATCAGGCTCCAATCGAGGCTGTCGGCAGCAACCAGCAACCCGACATCGCCATCGTCGAGCGACAGGGCGCGGCTGCCGTCGAAAAGTCCCCCATTGAACCAAGCGATTTCGGTGAGGTCGAATTCGCCGCCGCCTTCCATAGCCTCGAACAATTTGCTGAGGTAGCTCTTTGCTCTTTCAGGGTTCTGGGCGGAACGCCTCAGAAGTTTGGTGAATAGGCCGTCGGGCAGCAACTTCACGCTCTGAGCGAAGAAGCAAAACACCAGCTGATTGACGAAATGAGCGATTTCATCGGGTGTGCCGCGCCCCTGCAGACGTAGCGCAATGGTCGAGAATTTATCGGCCGCCTCGGCAGTTACGGCTGCACGCGTTTTGGTCGGCTTCAGTTTTTCGGGATCATAAAAGACATTGTGCAAAATTTCGCGTGGCGCTGGGGCGGCCAGATCGTCAAGCGTGATCTCGTAGGTCACCGGCACCGTGTTCGTCCAAGCCGTGTGGATTCGGAGGCGCTCGATATCGCAAACCACCTGCAGTGGCGGACTTTGTAGAGCCGGTGCGTAGCGGACGAGTTGCAGAAGGGCGTCGTCGAGATTGCCGTTCTTTCGTTTGTACTCCCATGCAAAGTGGCCCTTTTTCCAGACATCAGCGAAGCCACGTCCGCCCGCCACCTTGGTTGCGCCTTTCTCGAAGGCAAAGAACTGACCCTTGGGATCTTCTTCGGTTGGCGTTGGATGGCCGAGGAGCGCGCAAAGATCGATGAAGTGTTCCTGGGCTGCTTGGCGCTCAGTCAGCGAGGTTTTCTTCCACTTCTTGATGAACGCAATAGGCGTCATCATTGGTGCGAGCGCACCAGCACGCGAACTCATGACGAACTCCCCTCCGCCACCGCCTTTAACTGAGGCGGAACGCTAACAATTGAGCAAATTTCCTAGGGAGTCAAATTAAGGAGAGGAATAGGGTGAATCGGGACCGGAGTTACTTTGTTAAACGAGTTGCAGGTTCGTGGTTTTGGCGATAGAATTATTCGATCCGGGAGCGTTACTGTCAGACGAGCTTTGGTATCAGATTTACGAAGAGGCTACTGCCTAAATGCATCGAGGGGGCGATTCAGTTGCTCGTCTAGCTCAGCTCTGCGAACTCGAGGAGTTGCCCCACCGTGTTGCTGCCGCATCAAAGCACTTGCTGACCATTGGATCGAAAACGCGACAAAGCAGCGTTCCAGAAAAATGCTTCCAACTGAGGGAGCATTCGATATGGCTTCAGGCGCGCAGCCTACATAGTCCAATCAGTATCATCGCCAGCGCATGCTGAGGTCTTCAGCACACATCTATCCAATAGTTGCGTAGACGCCTCTGCGGCAAGTCTTTTGGGGTTCAAGGACGTAGCTAGTTAGTCCTTCGCCCGCTCCACATAGGACCCATCGGCCGTCATCACCACCACGCGGGTGCCGGGCGCGATGTGGGGCGGCACGGTGGTGCGCACGCCGTTGGAGAGCACGGCCGGCTTGTAGGAGGACGATGCCGTCTGGCCCTTGGTCGTCGGCTCGGTCTCGACCACTTCGAAGGTGGCGCGCTGCGGTAGCACCAGGGAGATCGCGATGCCGTTGAACTGTGACACCTGCACCGGCATGCCTTCCTTCAGATAGGGCGCCGCGTCACCGACCACGGCTTCCGACACCGCCACCTGGTCGTAGGTTTCCGGGTTCATGAAGTGATAGCCTTCGCCGTCGGCGTAGAGGAAGGTGTGCTCACGCTCCTCGACATAGGCGCGCTCCACCTGTTCGGTGGTGCGGTAGCGCTCCGAAACCTTCACCCCGTCGCCGATGCGGCGCATGTCGAGCTGCGTCACCGGCGTCCCCTTGCCTGGGTGGATGTTTTCGGCAAAGAGGATCACATAAAGCTTGCCGTCCTTGTCGACGACATTGCCTTTGCGGAGCGAACTGGCGATGACTTTCACCACGGTTTTAAATCCTGCGAGGTTTGACTGGCGTTTGCCGGCTTGTGCGGCGCTGGATGGGGGCCTAGCGCATCTTGGCGCGAACCGCCAGCCCCCCAATGCGAACTGGCCCGGGCGAACTGGCCTGGGGCGATCTGAGATGGGGCGAACTGACATGGGGCGAACTGACATGGGGGACACCTGCATGCCTTCAATCCGCTCATGACCGCAGCGTCGCCCTGGTGGACGCCGCATGTCCATGCCGACCGCCGTCCGCGCCTGATGCTGCGCAACGGGCTGACGGCTGCCTTGCGCGACTGGTTCGCCCGCAACGACTTCATCGAGGTGGAGACGGCCGCGCTGCAGGTCTCGCCCGGCAACGAGGCGCATCTGGCGGCTTTCGCGACGGAGGCGGTCGGGCCGGATGGCGCCCGATCGCCGCTTTATCTCCACACCTCGCCGGAATTCGCCTGCAAGAAGCTGCTCGCCGCAGGCGAACAGCGCATTTTCAGCCTGGGTCCGGTCTATCGCAACCGTGAGCGCGGCCCCTTGCATCATCCCGAATTCACCATGCTCGAATGGTACCGGGTGGGCGAGACCTATGAGAGGCTGATGCGCGATTGCGCCGCGCTGCTGGCGTTGGCCGCGACGAGGGCAGGAGCCGCGCGCTTTTCTTTTCGGGGCCGCGACTGCGATCCGTTTGCCGAACCGGAGCGGTTGACCGTGGCGGATGCCTTCAGCCGCCATGCCGGCATCGATCTGCTGGCCACGGTCGCCGTCGATGGCGGCACGGACCGGGACGCGCTTCATGCCGCACTGATCCAGGCCGGCTTGCGCACCGCGCCCGACGACAGTTGGGCGGATTTGTTCAGCCGCGTGATGGTGGAAAAGATCGAGCCGCTTCTCGGGCAGGGGCGGGCGACCATCCTGTGCGAATATCCGGTCGCCGAGGCGGCACTCGCCCGGCCGGGCCCCGGAGATCCACGCGTCGCCGAACGTTTCGAGCTCTATTGCTGCGGCGTCGAGCTCGCCAACGGCTTTGGCGAGTTGACCGACGCGGCCGAGCAGCGCCGGCGCTTCATCATCGAGATGGACGAGAAAGAGCGCGTCTATGGTGAGCGCTACCCGCTGGACGAGGATTTTCTCGCCGCCCTTGCCATCATGCCGCAGGCCAGCGGCATTGCGCTCGGCTTCGACCGGCTGGTGATGCTGGCGACCGGCGCTCGCAAGATCGAGGACGTGATCTGGACGCCGGTCGCGGCATCTTGAGCGACAGGCTGCTGCCCCTCTGACTTCAATGCGCGAAAACCTGCTCGAGCGAGCGAAAGCCCTTGAATTCCAAGGCGTTACCAGAGGGGTCGCGGATAAACAATGTCGCCTGTTCGCCGGGCTCCCCCTTGAAACGCACCATTGGCCGCTCCAGCCAGTCTATGTCGTCGCGCGCTTCCAGCCGAGTGGCAAGGCGCTGCCAGTCGTCCATCAAGAGCACAGCGCCAAAATGCGGGATCGGCACGGTGATACCGTCGACCTTGCCGTCACTGGCGGCTTGCGCGGGGCGCAAATGCGCTGACATCTGGTGACCGTAAAGGTCGAAATCGACCCAGGTCGCTGACGAGCGGCCGATCGCGCACCCCAGCACCTCGCCATAGAAAGTTCGGGTTTCATCGAGATCACGAACCGGAAAGGCAAGATGGAAAGGCGTCATGGCGAAGGCTCCAGATAGGCAAAAACCGCGCCGTCCGCTCTTTGCGGGCGCTTCGATGGCGGTTGGTCGCGACATCCTGATTGCCCTTCTGCCATTGCACAAGCGGCATTGGAACAATAGATGGTGCGGCAGCACCTACCTTCCGGACAGGCTGAAGAAACAGGATCAAGTGTATGACCGACAAGCTGGATGCTGCGAAATTGACGGACCGCGTCGCAGCCCTGGTCGAGGCCGCCAAACGCGCCGGCGCCGATGCCGCGGACGCCGTCGCGGTGCGTGGCCGCTCGACCGGCGTCTCGGTGCGGCTTGGCAAGGTCGAAAACACCGAGGCTTCCGAGGGCGACGATGTTTCGCTACGGGTCTTCGTCGGCCAGCGTGTGGCCAGCGTATCGGCGACCGCCGCGTCCGATCCGAAGGCGCTTGCCGAGCGTGCCGTCGCCATGGCCAAGGTGTCTCCCGAGGATCCCTATCAGGGTCTTGCCGACCCTGCGCTGCTCGCCAGGCAGACGCGCGATCTGGACCTGTTCGACGCGACCGAAGTGTCGGCCGACCAGTTGAAAGAAGCCGCGCTTGCGGCCGAAGCGGCGGCTCTCGCCGTCAAGGGCGTGACCAATTCGTCCGGCAGCAATGCCAGCGCCGGGCTTGGCGGGCTGGTTCTGGCCACCTCGCACGGTTTTCTCGGCCACTATGTCGGCTCGCGCTTTGCGCGCTCGGCCAGCGTGATCGCCGGCGAGGGCACCGGCATGGAGCGCGACTATGAATTCTCCTCGCGCCAGCATTTTGCCGATCTCGACTCACCCGAGGACATCGGCCGCAAGGCCGGTGAACGGGCGGTGCGCCGCCTTGGCGCGCGCAAGGCGGCGACCGGACCGGTCGACGTCGTGTTCGACCCGCGCGTCGCGCGCGGCATTGCCGGCCATATCGCCGGCGCCATCAACGGCGCTTCCGTCGCCCGCAAGACCTCGTTCCTGCGCGACATGATGGGCAAGCAGGTGGCCGCTGCCGCCATCACCGTCACCGACGACCCGTTGCGGCGCCGTGGCCAGGCCTCGCGCCCATTCGATGGCGAAGGCATTGAGGGCGAGAAGCTCCTGATGATAGAAAAGGGTGTCCTCAACCACTGGTTCCTGTCGACATCGGTGGCCCGGGAACTCGGCCTCGTCACCAACGGTCGTGGCGCACGCGGCGGCTCCTCCGTCTCGCCGTCGTCGACGAACCTTGCCATCGAGGCGGGCGAGCGCTCGCCGGAAGACCTGATCGGCTCGCTCAAGACCGGCTTCTACGTCACCGAAGTGTTTGGCCAGGGCGTCGACATGCTCACCGGCGAATACAGCCGCGGCGCCTCCGGCTTCTGGATCGAAAATGGCGCTCTTGCCTATCCGGTCGCCGAAGTCACCATCGCCTCGAACCTGAAGACGATGTTCCTCAACATGGTGCCGGCGAATGACCTCGACCGCAATTTCGGTACTGCCGCCCCGACACTCCTGATCGAAGGCATGACCCTTGCCGGAGCATGACCTGACCACTGCCGGTGCCGATCAGGACCTGCCGCTGCTGCGCGACGCCGCCCGCGAGGCCGGTCTTATCGCCATGCGCTACTTCGGCAACAATCCGCAGGTCTGGATGAAGGGCGGTACCTCGCCGGTCAGTGAAGCCGATCATGCCGCCGATGCGTATCTGCGCCAGACGCTGCTTGCGGCACGGCCGGATTATGGCTGGCTGTCGGAAGAGACGACCGACGATCCGGCACGGCTTTCGGCGCGCCGCACCTTCGTTGTCGACCCGATCGACGGGACACGCGGCTTCCTCGAAGGCCAGCCCACTTGGTGCGTCAGCGTTGCCGTCGTTGAGCTTGGCCGCACGCTCGCCGGCGTGCTCGAATGTCCGGCGATGGATGAGACTTACTGGGCGCTACCCGGCCAGGGCGCCTTCCGCAACGACAAGCGCATCGCGGTACGCAAGCCTGACGACAAGGCTGAAATTTCAGGGTTGAAGCAGTTGATCGACATGGTGCCTGCCGGCTGGCAGAAGCGGCTGCAGCGGGCACCCTACATCCCCTCGCTCGCCTACCGCCTGGCGATGATCGCCAACGGGACGCTCGACGCAACGTTCGTCAAGCCGAACGCGCATGACTGGGACATTGCCGCCGCCGATCTCATCCTGCGCGAAGCGGGCGGCCAGCTGCTCGACCCGAATGGCCGGGCGCCGCTCTATGCCGGCGAGGTGATCCGTCACGGCGCGCTCGCCGCCGGCAGCGGGGACCTGCTGGCGGTGCTTGTCGATGTCATCGCCGGGCTGGATGGCTGAAAGCATTTTCGAAGGTTCCAAAGTCGGCGGCTTTGGTCTAGACCTGTGACAAACTCACGATATGTGAAGGACCGACATGGCCGCGGAAGACGGAAAGAAACAGCTTTTGCATCTGGTGTTCGGCGGCGAACTCAAGAAGCTTGGCGGCACCGAGTTCCGCGATCTCGACGCGCTGGACATCGTTGGTGTCTATCCCGACTATCAATCCGCGCACACCGCGTGGAAAGCCAAGGCACAAGCCAGCGTGGACAATGCCCATATGCGTTATTTCGTCGTTCATCTGCACCGTCTGCTGGATCCCGATAGCAAGGCCGCCGGTTGACTTCGATGGAGCGTGATCTGGCGAAAGAGCCAGCCAGCGAGGCCGCGCCCACGGGCAGGGGCGGCAGCCGCACGACCAAGGCCTTCTGGCGCAGGATTCGCGAGCCGCTCGCGCAATCCCGATTCGTCAAGAACGCCATTGCCAGCCTGCTCGCGCAGTTCGTGCGGCTGGTTCGCCTGACCAGCCCCCTGGTCGCCGGATCGGCCCGCTTTGCGGGCGGCGCCTATGCCGAGTTCGAGCCGGGGATCATTGCTCTGTGGCATGGCCAGCATCTTTTGACGCCGGCCTATTACCCCAAGCGCAAGCCGCTGGTCGCCATGGTGTCGCGCAGCGCCGATGCCGAACTCAACGCCCTGATGCTGGAGAAATTCGGCATCGAGGCAGTGCGCGGTTCGGGCGGGCGCGAGAATGCCAGGCATCTCGACAAGGGCGGGGCCAAGGCCCTCATCGCCCTCAAAAAGTCGCTCACCGCAGGCAAGAACGTCGCCATGATCGCAGACATTCCCCACGGTACCCCTCGCGATGCAGGGCTCGGTATCGTTCTTTTGGCTCGCCTCTCCGGCCGGCCGCTGCTGCCCGTCGCCATCGCCACCAGCCGCCGCAAGGTGCTGGAAAAGAGCTGGGACAAAACCACCATCAACCTGCCCTTCGGCCGCTCCGCCGTGACCATCGGCACGCCGATCTTTGTGGCGGCGGATGCCGATGATGCCGAAATGGAGCGCAAGCGCCAGGAAGTGACGGCCGCCCTCAACGCCGCGACCGCCGAGGCCTACCGTCTCGTGGATGGTCCGCGGTGAGCGGCCGCTGGGCACGTACCATGCTGTCGGCATACCGTTTTGCCGGCGCAGCCGCCTATCCTCTGGTCGGGCCTTACGTCGCCTGGCGCACCTCGCGCGGCAAGGAAGACCGCAACCGAAGGCGCGAGCGCTATGGCGTCGCCGGCCGCCCGCGTCCCGAGGGGCCGGTGATCTGGATCCATGCCGCGAGCGTCGGCGAGACCTTGGCCGTCGTGCCGCTGGTCGAAAGCATCCTCGACTATGGCGTCAACATCGTGCTGACGACCGGCACGGTGACCTCCGCCCAGGTCGTGGACGAGCGGCTCGGCGACCGCATCATCCACCAATATGTGCCGCTCGATCTGAAGCCGGCGGTCAGCCGCTTTCTCGATCACTGGAAACCTGATCTGGCGATCATCGCCGAATCCGAGATCTGGCCGATGACCATCCTCGAACTCGGTGCGCGCCACGTGCCGCAGGTGCTGGTCAATGGCCGGCTTTCCGATCGCTCGTTCACCTCGTGGAAGAAGCGGGCCAACATCGCCGAGGCGTTGTTCGAGAATTTGGCCCATGTCGTTGCCCAGTCCGACGTCGACGGCGAGCGTTTTCGAGCGCTCGGCGCCCGGCCGGTCACGGTGTCGGGCAATCTCAAGGTCGACACCAACCCGCCGCCGGTCGACCAACGGGCGCTTGCCACTTTGCAGCGGCAGATCGGCGGTCGCCCGACCTGGGCGGCGATCTCGACCCATGATGGCGAGGAAGTGGTCGCCGCGGAAGTCCACGCGACGCTGCACAAGCGTCACCACGGCCTTTTGACAATCGTCGTCCCGCGCCATCCCGATCGGGCCGAAGCCCTTGCCGCGCAGATTTCCGGCATGGGACTGAAGGTCGCGCGGCGCAGCAAGGGTGACCGTATCGGTCCCGACACCGATATCCTGCTTGGCGATACGATCGGCGAAATGGGGCTTTATCTCCGCCTGACCGAAATCGCTTTCGTCGGCCGTTCGCTGACCTCCGAAGGCGGCCAGAACCCGCTCGAGCCGGCCATGCTCGACACGGCGGTTCTCGCCGGTCGCAACGTGCAGAATTTTCGCGAGGCCTATCAACGCCTGCTCGACAGCGGCGGCGCCAAGCTGGTGCGCGACCGCGACATGCTGGCTGGCGCCGTCAATTTCCTCCTGACTAACGAAGTGGCTCGCCACGAGATGATGGCGGCGGGAATCGCGACTGTCGATGAGATGCGCGGCGCACTGGCACGCACACTCAAATCGCTCGAACCCTATATCCAGCCGCTGGTGGTCAAGGCGCGCCTGAAGGGCGCGAACGGGCGTTAGCGTGGCCTCGGAAGCACCACCATTCTGGTGGGAAGAGCCGGACTGGAAAGTCTTGGCGCTATCGCCGCTGTCGGCTGTCTATGCGCTGGTCGCCGGTCGCGGCATGCGGCGGGCCCGACGCGAGAAGATCCAGGCGCCGGTTCTGTGCGTCGGCAATTTCACCGTTGGCGGCACCGGCAAGACGCCGGTGGCGATCGCGCTCGCCCAACAGGCCAAGCGCATGCGGCTGAAGCCCGGTTTCCTGTCGCGCGGCCATGGCGGTTCCTTCGCCGAACCGCATGTCGTCGATATCAGTCGTGACAGCGCCAAGCACGTCGGCGACGAGCCGCTTCTGTTGGCTGAACATGCCCCGGTTGCAGTGACGCCGAACCGTGCCGCCGGCGCCCGGCTGCTGCTGGAAAAGCACAGCTGTGATTTCCTGATCATGGACGACGGCTTCCAGAGCGCGCGCATTCACATCGATTATGCGCTGGTCGTGGTCGATGCCCGTTATGGGATCGGCAATGGCCGCGTCATCCCGGGCGGTCCGCTCAGGGCCAAAATCGTCGACCAGCTGGTCTTCACCAGCGGGCTGCTGAAGATGGGCGAGGGCACCGCCGCCGATGCCGTGGTCCGCCGGGCAGCGCGTGCCGGCCGGCCGATCTTCGAGGCCCACACGGAGCCGAGCAGCGAGGCGGGGCTTGCCGGAAAGCGGTTTCTGGCCTTTGCCGGCATCGGTCATCCCGAAAAGTTCTTCGACACGGTGGGCGAGGCCGGCGGCGAAGTGATCCTGTCCAGGCCCTTTCCGGACCATCACTTCTACGCCGAGGACGAGCTCGCCGAACTGGCCGCGACGGCGCGGGCCGAAGGCCTTGGCCTGATCACCACCGCCAAGGACGCCGCCCGGTTGCGCCATGGCGCCCCGCAGGATTTTCTCGACCGTCTCGACGTGCTGGAAATCGACACGATTTTCGAGCTTGATCACGTTCCCGAGCGCATCATCGAGGAAACGCTCGATGCCTGGCGCCAGCGTAAGCTGAGAGGCTAGCCCCGCTTGCGCAGTTCCGGATGCACCTCGATTTCGCGGCGCAGCGATGCGCTCGCGTTCACGTAGGGCTCCTGCCTGGCAACGCTCCAGTATTTCAGCTCGTCCAGTGGGATGTTTTCGCCCGTCACGGCGCAGCGCACGAACGAGCCGGGGCTGGTGACCTGGAAATCGCCATCGAGATAGCGGATGCGGGCTTCCTTGCCGCCCGGGCCTTCGAAACGGTTCATCATGCGGTGGTACTTGAGTTCATTGGGATTCAATCGCCATAAATCGTGGGCAAGGTCAAGCTTGGCGCAATGCTCATATAATATTGCCCTTCGGCACAATGGTTGTCAGGAAGCGCCATGGACATCGCCAATGCAAGCATGCCGTCTTTGCTGAAAGAAGCACTCACGCCCCAGCCGGTGCCTCCCCTCAAGGCCGACCCGGCGACCGCGGCGCTGGTCAAGGCGCTCGTCCAGCCGCCGGCGCCCGCGATGGTGCAATCGGCGCAGTTCGCCGCCCAGGCGCTGCAAGGCTCGCTGCCGCGACCGGCCGCTCAGACGTCGCAACGCCTGTCATCCTCCGAGATCGAGGATGCTTACCGGGCCGTCATGGAACTTGACGCCGCCACCCACCATGCACCGCCACGAGCCTCGACGGGTGGGACAGGGACGGACACCGATCAGGCTTCGCGCGGCTTCGCCCCGCCGCAGATAACGGTCACCGACCGCACACCCAAACTGGCGCCGGCCTCGGCCTCGTCCACATTTTCGCCCGCGGTCGTTTCCGCCGCGGTGCTGGTCGCGGCCAACGCCAACGCGCCGCAACCGCGCGGCGCCTCCATCCGACCGGCGGGCCATGCTCCACGATCCGAGCCAGCTCCGTCGTCGCTGTGGACGATATCGATCGTGACGGCCATCGTCTCGGCCGCGACTACCATGATTGTGCTTTTTCTGTTCCGTTAAAGCAGGTATCACGCGATTTCCGACAGGGGACCGCCACGCATTGTCTCCGAGACGTGTCGCAGCCTAATCGTCATCCTGCAGGAAAGCTTCCAGCCTTGCCGAAGCAAGCCCGGCCTGTTCGGCAATGCGCCTGGCGAGATCGGCGGCGGCCGCGCGCGGTCGGCCGACCGGACGATCCAGCCAGTAGGAAACGGGATTGAGCGCGGTGCGATCGTCGACGGCGACGAGGCGCCCCGATTCTATCTGGTGCTCGGTGAGCGGCGGCCGCGCCAGCGCGATGCCGAGGCCATGGGCTGCGGCATCGAGCACCAGATTGTAGTCTTCGAAGCGGCGGTCTTGCGGGCGCGGCCGGTAATCCATGTCCTGCGCGGCGAACCAGGCGCGCCAGCCCGAAGCGTCGGAATCGTTGATCAGCGGGAATTTGAGCAACCGGGCCGGGTCGCCAGCGCCGATCTCTCTTGCAAGGCCCGGCGAGGCGATCGGGAAGAGATGTTCTTCGAACAGTTGCACCGAGACGCGGCCCGGAATGCGGCCGCGACCGCAGCGGACCGACAGATCGATGCCTTCGTCGGCGAGATCGGCCTGGCGGTTGTCGACGTCGAGCACGATGCGCAGGCGGGTAGGGTCGTTTTCCAGCGTTGCCATGCGCTGCATCAGCCACAAGCCGCTCACCGATGGAATGGAGGCCAGGCGCACCACGGCGGTGCCGCGCGGCTCCACCCACCGATCCGAATTGACCGATATCAGCGCGAAGGCTTCGGTGGTCCTGAGATGCAGGCGATTGCCTTCGTTGGTCAGCGACACGCCGCGCGCGCCGCGTTCGAAAACCTTCAGGCCAAGCCAGTCCTCGAGCTTGGCGATCTGCCGGCTGACGGCGCCATGGGTGAGGTTGAGTTTTTCAGCGGCGGCCGAAAAGCTTCCCGTCCGGGCCGCCGCGTCGAAGGCGCGCAATGTCTCCAGCGGCAGCATACTGTTCGAGCTGTGATCCATGCTCACAGGTGACCCTTGATTTGGTCGTTTGTCAATTGACCTGAAAGGGCGTTTTCTGCTGCCGAGACCGAAGAATCCGAGGGCAATGAGATGAGCGCAACCACAGGCACGTTGAATTCGACACAGCGGATGGACACCACGGCCGCCATCGCCGTGGCGCTGACGGTGATCGGCTGGGCCTCTGCCTTCCCGGCGATCCGGGCCGGGCTCGCCGCTTTCCAGCCGTTGGAGCTTGGCGCCCTGCGCTTTGCCATAGCCGCCGTGCCGGCTGCCATCTTCCTTGCCGTCAAGCGTCCGGCGCTGCCCAGGATCGGCGATTTCTGGCGCTTCGCCTTCGGCGGCGCCATTTTCGTCGCGCTCTACACGGCGATGCTCAATTTTGGCGAGCAGACCGTCTCGGCCGGAGCAGCCGGCTTCATCATCAATGTCAGTCCCATCTTCACCGCCATCATGGCGATGGCCCTGCTTGGTGAGCGCTTCTCAGGCCTGGCCTGGGTCGGTACCGTCATTTCCTTCGCCGGCATCGGTATCATCGCCATCGCCGACGGGCATGGCCTTCATTTCAATGCCGGCGCGCTGCTGGTGCTTGGCTCGGCACTCTGCTCGGCCGTCAACACCATCGTCCAGAAGCCGCTGTTTGCCCGCCACAATCCGCTGACCATCGCGGCGTCCAACATGGTGCTCGGCGCGCTCTGCCTGGCGCCCTTCCTGCCCGCTGCTCTGCAGCAGGCCGCGGTCGCGAACACCGCCGGCCTCGGCGCCGTCATCTATCTCGGCATCGTGCCGAGCCTGATCGCTTATGCGGCCTGGGCGACTGCGCTGTCGCGTCTGCCGGCGGCGCGTGCCTCGAACTTCTTGTACCTGGTCTCGCCGATGTCGGCACTGATCGGCTTCTTCTGGCTGGGCGAGGTGCCGACGCTGCTCGGCATTCTCGGCGGCGCGCTGGCGCTCGGCGGCGTTATCGTGGTAAATTTGAAACGCTAATTCAAAAGGTTGCGATCTTTCCCTGACTTATCAGGAACCACGGATTTCAGTTGACGGCTGCCGCGACGCAAGGCAACTGTCACGCAGTCTTGGCGGATTGCCGTCGCGGAGCGCAGCGGGGTTGGGATGGGAAGACGTTTTATCTCAACGGTCGTTTGCTTGTTGCTGCTCAACGCAAAAGCCGTTGCGGGTTGGTACCACGTGGAAAACTACGAGGGTTTCCTCGGGGCATCTCCTATCCATTTCTCCATCCAGACATATGACAGCTTAGGCAGCGCGCCGAAGGTCGATGGAAGCTACTTCTACGACGCGAAGCAAATCCCGATTGCGCTGTATGGCACGGTCAGCGGCACCAGGTTCGTGCTTTGCGAGTTTTCAAACGACGAGGAATTTTATCAGAGTCCCCCCATCAACGCTGCAAGGTGCCCATTCTCCCTCGATCTCAAGGGAAATGCTGTGACAGGAAGCTGGAGCAAAGGCACGGACAGATATCCCGTCACCCTCAAGAAAATAGCGAGCCTGGATGACACCGGCGAGGCAAAGATCGACGGCACTGTCGAGATTCCCTTTTGGGCGCAGACAGCCACCGACAGGTTTTCGGGAATCTACACGAATACCAGCGCCGGTCTTTGCATGGAAAAAGTGCAGGTCATCAAAAAGAGCAGCCGCAAGGTTGTCCAGGAAATTACCTTCGCCGATGACGACGTTTGCAGTGCCGGTATGCTGATGACGACCATCTACATGAACGTCCAGAAATGGGTGGAACAAGGCAAGGACATCATTTCCGTGAATTTTCAAGGCGGCGGCGCCGGAACCGCGGTCGATTACGTCTTCAATTCACGGACAAGGAAATATCAGCAGAGGAAATGAGAGCTGGCCCGTTGGGGCCGGTTCACCGCCGCCCGAACAGCCTTTCGATATCCGCCAGCTTCAGCTCGATATAGGTGGGGCGGCCATGATTGCAGGTGCCTGAGCCCGGCGTCGCCTCCATCTGGCGCAGCAGCGCGTTCATCTCCTCGGCCTTGAGCAGCCGGCCGGAGCGCACGGAGCCGTGGCAGGCCATGGTCGCCGCGATCTTGTCCAGCCGACCTTTGAGCGTCTCGACCGTGTCGTTGTCGGCGATCTCGTCGGCGAGGTCGCGCACCAATTGCTGGACATTGGTCTCGCCCAGCATCGACGGCGTCTCGCGCACGGCAACCGCGCCCGGGCCGAAACGCTCGATGCCGAGGCCGAAGCGGGCGAGCGTTTCGGAATGCATGGCGAGCCTCTCGGCGTCCTCTTCCGGCAAGTCGATGATCTCGGGCAGAAGCAGCATCTGCGAGGGCACTGGCCGCGAGTGCAGGGCGTTCTTCAGCGCTTCATAGACCAGCCGCTCATGCGCCGCGTGCTGGTCGACGATGACGAGCGAATCCCTGGTCTGGGCGACGATGTAGTTCTCGTGCACCTGGGCGCGCGCGGCACCCAGCACCGCGCCGAGCAGCGTCTCGGTTGCCTCATTCTGCCCGGCGCGCGCATCGGCGCTGGCGAGCGGGCCGGCATCGAATGCCCCCTGGTCGGGTTCACCGAAGCCGCCGGTTCTTGCGTTGCCGCGTTCAAAAGCTGCTCCTGCGAATTGCATGTCGAGCGGCCGCTGCGGTGAGCGCGAAGGATCGAAACCCGCGGAGCCGGACGCGCGGAAAGCTGCTTCGTAGCTGCGATGGCCATTTGTCGGGCCGCCGTGGTCATAGGGCGCGGCGCCCGGACGGAACGCAGCCATCATGCCTGCGGCACCCGTGGTGGCGGAGCGGATGCCGGCATCGGCCAACGCCTGCCGGATCGCGCCGACGATCAGGCCGCGCACGAGGCCCGGATCACGGAAGCGGACATCGGCTTTGGCCGGATGGACGTTGACGTCGACGATGGCCGGATCGAGCGAAAGGAACAGCACGGTCACGGCGTGGCGGTCGCGCGGCAGGACATCGGCGAAGGCGCCGCGAATGGCGCCGGCGATCAGCTTGTCGCGCACCGGCCTGCCATTGACATAGGCGTATTGCTGCAGCGCGTTGGCGCGGGTGAAGGACGGGATCGACACATGGCCGGTCAGATGCACGCCTTCGCGCACCGCGTCGATTGCAATGGAATTGTCGGGAAAGTCGGCGCCCATCACCTGCGCGATCCGGCGCAGGCTGCCTTCCGCGCTGTCCTCGGTCGCCGGCAGTTCCAGCGTCGTGCGGTCGGACCCGGCCAGGGTGAAACGCACTGTGGGGAAGGCGATGGCGATGCGCTTGACCACGTCGCTGATGGCCGAGCTTTCGGCGCGTTCGCCTTTCATGAATTTCAGCCGTGCCGGCGTGGCGAAGAACAGGTCGCGCACCTCGACGGTGGTGCCGCGATTGGCTGCAGCCGGCCTGATGGGCAGGACGCGGCCGCCCTCGATGCCGATCTCGGCGGCGCTGTCGCCCGAAGCCGTGCGCGAGCGGATCGACAGCCGCGACACCGAGCCGATCGACGGCAACGCCTCGCCGCGAAAACCAAGCGAGCGGATGTCGTGGATGTCCTCGGCAAGCTTGGACGTGCAGTGACGCGCGATCGCCAGCGCCAACTCCTGCTCCGGAATGCCGGAGCCGTCGTCGGTGACGCGGATAAGGTTCAGCCCGCCGCCCGATGTGACGACCTCTACCTTGCTCGCACCGGCGTCGAGCGCGTTCTCGACCAGTTCCTTGACCACGCTCGCCGGACGCTCGATGACTTCGCCGGCGGCGATCTGGTTGATCATCGTTTCGGAAAGCTGTCGGATGGGCATGATCAGATCTTACACGGATTCGGTCGGTGCGTGCGAGGCTACTTTACGCCTGCGCGACCAGCCAGTCTCTTACCTTGCGGGCATTGTCCGAGAGCTCGCGGTTCTTCGGCCACACGACATAGAAGGCCTTGCCGGTCTTGAGCACGTGGTTCGTCACCGGTACCAGCAGGCCCGTCGCCAGCAGCCGCTCAGCAAGGTGCCGCCAGCCCAGCGCAATGCCTTGCCCCTCCATGACCCCCTGGATCACCAGGCCATAATCATTGATGCGCAGGCCTCGCGCGGTATTGCTGAGGCTGCCGCCGGCCGACTGAAACCATTCGTCCCAGCTTGCCGCTTCACGATACGGCTCCTCGAGGTGAATGAGACGGTGCGTGGCCAGTTCCTCGACGGTTCCCGGCATGCCGAACTTGGCCAAGTAGCTGGTTCCGGCGACGGGGAAGATCTCCTCATCGGCGAGCGGCAGCGAGTGGTAGTCCGGCCATTCTCTGGGCTCGCCGCCGCGCACCGCCAGCGGGATACCTTCGGCGATGATGTCGAGATCACGGTCGGCGGTCTGGATGCGCAGGTCGATGCCAGGCAATTCGTCGCGGAACTGCTGCAGGCGCGGCATCATCCAGAAGGAGCCAAAAGCGGTCGAGGCGGCAAGCGTCACATGGCCACCGGTCGCCTGCAGGCGCAGATCCTCGGCGGATTTGCGGATATGCGACAAGCCCAGCGAGACGTCGGCATGGAACCGCTCGCCGGCTTCCGTCAGGCTGACTTGCCGGTGGCGGCGCTGGAACAGCTTGGCGCCGAGCTGTTCTTCCAGCCCGCGCACCGCATAGGAGACGGCCGCCTGCGTCATGCCAAGCTCCCGCCCGGCGGCGGTGAAGCTCGACAGCCGGCCCGCCGCCTCGAAGACGATCAGGCTGCCGGCGGACGGCAGGAGGTGGCGCAGGCTTCGCATAAGCACAGCTTATACAAAAGATCAGGATTTTCCAGCGTCACAGCCATGTTTCGCCTCGCTAACTTGGCTGGAACGGACGCTAGGAGGTCTCATGAACGCACCCGCCGCTGAATTGACCGAACCGACCCATCGCCGTGGCGGTGGCCGTCTCGGGCGCAAGGCGCTCCGTGGGGCACCGGTCGCCTCGTTCCCAACCCTGGTTCGTCAGATCCCGGTGTACCAGATGGTTCCGGATGAGGCGGTGGAACTGATCCACGAGGAGTCGCTTTCGATCCTGGAAGAGGTCGGCTGCGAATTCCGCGACGACGAGGCCATCGCCTTGTGGAAGGCGGCCGGTGCCGATGTCCGGGAAACGCGGGTCCGCATCGATCGCGCGCTGCTGATGGAACTCGTCTCCAAGGTTCCCTCCGAGTTCACGCTCAACGCGCGCAATCCCCAGCGCACGGTGCGCGTCGGCGGCAAGAACTCGATCTTCGTGCCGATGTATGGCGCGCCCTATGTGCGCGACCTCGACAACAACAGGCGCTACGGCACGCTTGCCGACCTGAACAATTTCCACAAGCTCGCCTACATGGCGCCGGCGCTGCACTCGTCGAGTTCGATCATCTGCGAGCCAATGGAAATTGCCGTGCCCAAGCGGCACCTGCACATCATCCATTCGGCGCTGAAATATTCCGACAAACCGTTCATGGGCATTGTGACGTCCAAGGAGCGGGCGGAAGATACGATGGCGATGGCCGGCATCGTGTTCGGCGAGGAATTCGTCCGCGACAATCCGGTGCTGGTTGCAATCACCAACTGCAATTCGCCGCTGGTCTGGGACGCCACCATGCTGGACGCCATGAGGGTGTATGCGCGCCACAATCAGCCGCTGATCCTGGCGCCCTTCGCGCTCTGCGGCGCCTCGACCTCGGCGTCGGCCGTCGGCGCGGTTGCGCAGGTCAACGCCGAGGCGCTTGCCGGGGTGGCCTTCACCCAGCTCATCCGCCCGGGTTCACCCCAGATCTACGGCCAGTTCATGGTCACGGTCGACATGAAGACCGGCGCTCCGATGGGCGGCACGCCGGAGGCCGCCCAGATGATGTATCTGATGGGTGCGCTGGCGCGGAAATATAAACTGCCCTGGCGCACGTCAGGCTTCCATGTCGGCTCGAAGCTCAACGATGCCCAGGCCGGCTACGAGGCGAACATGCTGATGCATGCCGCCATCCTTGCCGGCGCCAACTACATCTGGCATTCGGCCGGCTGGCTGGAAGCAGGTCTCACCTGCGGTTACTCGAAATTCGCCACCGACTGCGAACAGCTCGTCGGCTGGTACAAATACGCGGGCGGCCTGCCTTTCGACGATTTCAAGGAGGCGATGGCGGCGATCCGCGAGGTCGGGCCGCAAGGCCATTTCCTCGGCACTCAGCACACGCTCGAGCATTTCGAGAAGGCTTTCTTCATGCCGAGCATCATGGACTTCAACTCCTACGAACAATGGAAGGCGGAAGGGGCGAAGGACCACGATACGCGCGGCCGCGAGAAGGCGCGCAACATGCTCGCCGATTATGAGGAGCCGAAACTCGACGAAGGCATCGCCGACGGTCTCAAGGATCTGATCGCGCGGCGCGAGGAAAAATTGCCCGACAGCGTTAGTTGAAAAACAACAGACAAAGACCTGACGGGAACAACAAGGGGAGAGTGACATGACGGTTTTCAAAAGTAATGGCGATCGTGTGCCGCAGGCTATCGAAGCGATGGCAACGGAGGCGCGGGCGGGCCGCATGGACCGGCGCGAGTTCCTGGCGCTGGCCAGCGCGCTTGGTGCATCGACGGCGTTTGCCTATGGCATGATCGGCCTCGCCGCGCCGACGCAAGCTCTGGCCGAGGAGCCGAAGAAGGGCGGGACGCTGCACGTCTCGATGGCGGTGAAGGCGCAGAAGGATCCGCGCACTTACGACTGGGTGGAACTGGCCAACATCTCGCGCAGCTGGCTGGAGCCGTTGGTTCGCTACACCAGACAATTCACCTTCGAGCCGGTGCTGCTCGAAAGCTGGGACATCAACGACGACGCCACCGAATACACGCTGCATGTGCGCAAGGGCATCACCTGGAACAATGGCGATGCCTTCAACGCCGATGACGTGGTGCACAATGTGACGCGCTGGTGCGAGAAGGGGGTCGCCGGCAACTCGATGGCGGCGCGCGTCGGTGCGCTGATCGATGCCAAGACCGGCAAGGCCAGGGACGGTGCCATCACCAAGGTCGACGACAATACGGTCAAGCTGAAGCTCAGCGAGCCCGACATTTCGCTCATTCCGAACTTCACCGATTACCCCGCCCTTATCGTGCACCGGAATTTCGATGCCGATGGCGCCGATCCGATCAAGAAGCCGATCGGCACGGGAGCGTTCGAGCTGGTCTCTTACGACGTCGGCCAGAAGGCGGTGGTCAAGCGCCGCGAGAACGGCAAGTGGTGGGGTGGCGAAGCCCCGCTCGACAGCGTCGAGTTCATCGATTACGGCACCGACTTCAACGCCACGGTCAATGCATTCGATTCCGGTGAAATCGACCTCAACTTCGAGTCGCCCGCCGACTTCATCGACATACTCGACAAGATGGGGCTGCAGAAATCGGAGGTCGCGACCGCCACCACGCTGGTTGCCCGCACCAACATCACGCACAAGCCTTATGACGACCAGCGCGTTCGCAATGCCCTGCAGATGGCGGTCGACAACAACGCGGTGCTGCAACTCGGCTATAATGGCCGGGGCACGGTCGGCGAGAACCACCATGTCAGCCCGATCCATCCCGAATATTATGCCCTGCCCAAGAAGGAGCGCGATGCCGCGGGCGCCAAGAAGCTGATGGCGGACGCCGGCCAAGCCGACTTCGAGCACGAGCTGATCACCATCGAGGACGACTGGCAGAAGAACACCGGCGATGCGATCGCCGGCCAGCTGCGCGACGCCGGTATCAAGGTCAAGCGCACCGTGCTGCCTGGCTCGACCTTCTGGAATGACTGGACGAAATATCCCTATTCGATGACCATCTGGTACATGCGCCCGCTCGGCGTCCAGGTGCTGGCGCTGGGCTATCGCACCGGCGAGGCGTGGAATGAATCGGCTTATTCCAATCCCGATTTCGACGCCAAGCTCAAGCAGGCGCTCTCGCTGATCGACGTCGCCAAGCGCAAGGAGGTGATGAAGGATGTCGAGCAGATCCTGCAGGACTCCGGCGTCATCATCCAGCCGTTCTGGCAGAAGCTCTACAGCCATACGAACAAGAAGGTGAAGAACTACGGCGTCCACCAGACCTTCGAAATGGATCTCCAGAACGTCTGGCTGGACGCCTAGCTTCAAGGATCGCGGCAAAGCCGGCACCTCCAAGGTGCCGGCTTTCCGGCAAGAATCGACTTTGGTTGCGAGCGCTGGCGCCTGGGTGCCGCCGCCAAAGCTTTGAAGGAGCGGTGCATGTCTGGGCGGGTCTTCAACCGGCTGTTCACGTCGGCCACTCTGCGCGGCAAGACGTTACGCAACAGGATCGTATTCGGAGCCCATACCGCCAACATGGCGGTGGAGGGGCTGCCGACCGCGCGGCATGTCGGCTATTACGCGGAGCGCGCCATCGGCGGCGCCGGCATGATCGTGGTCGAGCCAATGCCCGTGCATCAGGCCGCCGTGCTTACCCGTGGCAACTTCAGCCCGTCCGATGACCGCGTCATCCCGCATTTTCGCAAGGTGACGGAGGCAATTCGCGGCAACGGCGCCGTCGCCATCCAGCAGCTCTACCACGTCGGCCAGCACGCGGACGCGGACAACTCGTTTCACCCCGGTTGGTCGCCTTCCGGCCTGCCGAGCTACCACGATTCCGATGGTTCGCATCGGATGTATGAAGCCGAGATTGAAGAAACGATCGACGGCTTTGTCCAGGCGGCGCGCCGTTGCCGCGAGGCCGGCTTCGACGGCGTCGAGGTCTGGGCGGCGTACCATTCGATGCTGGACCAGTTCTGGACACCCTGGTCGAACCGCCGCGACGACCGATGGGGCGGCAGCCTTGAAAACCGCACCCGGATGAGCCGTGAGGTGATGACCAGGATTCGCCGGGAATGCGGCGATGATTTCATCATCGGTCTTGCTATCAGTGATGAGCCGGAAGTCGAAGTGGCGCTGAAGCGCGAAGCGCTGGCCGAGATAATCGACCTCCACGACCGCGATACCTTGATCGACTATGTGACTTGCGGAACGGGTTCCTACTTCGACTTCTACAAGATCATGCCGACCTTTGTTTATCCCGAAAAGCTCGGTGCCGACCTGGCGTCCGTGCTCAAATCCACCGTGCGTCATGCGCTGATCACCGCCGAGAGCCATATCCGCACCGCCGAGAACGCCGAGAGCGTGTTGAGCGAAGGCCGCGCCGATCTCGTTTCCATCGTGCGCGGGCAGATCGCCGATCCGCACCTTGCGGCAAAGGCCGCCGCCGGACGGCCGCAGGACATTCGCGGCTGCCTGTCGTGCAACCAGATGTGCTGGGGCCGGCGCAGCCGTGATTACTGGATCAGCTGCGTCATCAATCCATCCGCGGGGCGGGAATGGGAGTGGAGCGGAGATCGCTTCGCTCCGGCCGCCCAGCCGAAGCGCGTGCTGGTCGTCGGCGGCGGCCCGGCCGGGCTCGAAGTGGCGCGCGCCGCGGCCGAGCGCGGACACCGGGTGACACTGGCCGAGGCATCCGACCGCCTTGGGGGGCAGTTCCGTCTTGCGGGACTGCAGCCGCGCCGTGCCCAGATTCTGGATCTGATCGACTGGTACGAGCGCCAGCTCGGCCAGCTTCAGGTCGACATCCGCTACGGGCAGTATGTCGAAGCCGACGATGTCGAGCGCGAAGGCGCGGATCACGTCATCGTCGCGACCGGCTCGATGCCGCCAGACGGCGCTTTCCAGCGGGCCTTGCCACAGTGGGACAGCATTCCAGGCGGCGGGCCGGTGCTCTCGGCCGAAGCGGTGATGGCCCGTGAGGCGAGGCCGGGAAAAAATGTTCTGTTGCTGGACGATGGCGGCAATTGGAAAGGCTGCGGCACCGCCTGGAAACTCGCCGAGGACGGTCACAATGTGACGCTTGTGACACCGGACGCCCTGGTTGGCAAAGAGCTTCAGCGAATGGCCGTCGACGCGCCGCTGCGGCGGGCGCTCGCCAAGCTGAAGGTGCGGTTTGTGACCGAGAGCGCCGTCGTTCACTGGGATGGCAGGATGGCCAGGGTCGCTTCGCTGCTCGATGAAACCGAGCAGGAGATCGAAGCCGATGCGCTGGTCTTCGCCACGACGAATATGGCCGCCAACATGCTTTCCATTGAACTCGAAAGGCGCAAGATTGCCCACACTTCGATTGGTGATTGTACCTCTTCCAGGCAGGTGGCATTCGCCATCCATGACGGACGCAAGGCAGCGCTCGGCCTCTGAGTGCAAGCTTCGCCTGCACGTCCCGTCGAGATGACCCGCTTCAGCCGTGATGCGTGCGCAGGCGGGCTTCATGAACCGCAAAAAAGCCGATATGCAGGATGCGTGGTATTGGTTGCTTCAAGCCATGAAAAGCCGGAGATTCTGCATGAGACTGACAGTGCTCCTTGCCGCCCTTTCGATAGCCTTGCCCGCCGCCGCCGTGGCCGGTCCGGCTTCCGACGCCGTGAAGTTCTTCTATGTCCCGCAGGTCAAGTTCGAGGCCGACGCACAATACCGCGATCGCTTCACCGAGCCGGTGACGAAATTGTTCGACCTCAACGACCAGGCGACCAAGAAGAATCCGGACCAGGTCGCCTGTATCGACTTCGACCCCGGCCTCGATGCGCAGGATTTCGACCAAAAGACCCTTTCCAAGACACTGAAGCTGTCTGAGACGGTGGATGGCGACACGGCGCAAGTGGTGGCGAACTTCAGTCTTTTTCCGGAAGGAGACGATGCGCAGCGCGAAATGCACTGGTCGCTGAAGAAGGTCGACGGCAAATGGAAGATATCGGACATTGCATCGAAGACCAGCGACTGGACGCTGAGCCAGCTCGAATGCATGGCGGGCCAAGATCCGGAGTGAAGCAATGGCCGGTCGCGCGCTCCTGTCATTGTCGGCCATGTGCCTGCTGGCGGCTGGCTTGAACGGCGCATCCGCTCAGGGCCTGTTGGGCGCGCCGCCGGCAAATGCGCCTGCCGGGACCGCGCCTGATGACGGCCGGATACCGCCGGCAACCGCGCCTGGCGGAGCCGCGGAGCCGGCGACGCCGCCCGTCGCATGGCCGCCGAGCGAGCCTGCCGCCCCCATCCAGCCGGGATCGCCGACAGCGGTGGTGCGGCCGTTTTACGATCAGGTCGGCCTGGAGGTCGATCCGGCCCAGCGCGGCCATTTCACCGACCCGGCTAAAACCGTGCTCGACAAGAGCGATGCCTTGCGCAAATCCGGGCAGGGCGAGTGCCTGGACCCCAACATGGCGCTCGACAATGCGGACTACGACGAGGCCGAGATCGACAAAAGCCTGAAGACGCTCGAAGCGATCAATGGCGATCAGGCCAAGGTCATCGTCGCCTTCGTCGTCGGCGGCAACCCGCACCGCCTCGAATGGAAGTTCAAGAAGGTCGGCGGCGAATGGAAGATATCGGACCTTTTGTCGGTGACCGGCGAATGGGCGTTAAGCCAGTACCAGTGCGAATGATGGCCGAACTAGCCGCGCCCGCGATAGGGGGCGACGCCGGTGTCCGGCAGCCAGGCGCCTTCCGGCGGAGAGCCGGTTTGCCAGAACACGTCGATCGGAATGCCGCCGCGTGGATACCAATAGCCGCCTATGCGCAACCAGAGCGGCTTGGTCGCGGCCACGATGCGACGTCCGATCATCACCGTACAGTCTTCATGGAAAGCGCCATGGTTGCGAAACGAGGTCATGAACAGCTTCAGCGACTTCGATTCCACCAGGGCGGCATCGGGTGCGTAGTCGATGACGATATGAGCGAAATCCGGCTGTCCGGTCACCGGGCAGAGCGAGGTGAATTCCGGGCAGGTGAAGCGCACGATCGCCGGCGGTCCGTCGCCGCGAGAAAACGGCACGGTTTCCAGGACCGCAGCTTCGGGGCTCTGTGGCGTCTCGACGTGCGTGCCGAGCTGGGTGAGGGTTTTGGTATCGATCATAAGCGGTTTCCTTGGATTTGCCGCTCATTAGCACAAATTAAAACGGCAGGAAGACGATGATCAGCAACGACCCGCTTCTCCAACCTTACCAGCTCAAGCATTTGACGCTGAAGAATCGGGTGATGTCGACCAGCCACGAGCCGGCCTACTCGGAGGACGGCATGCCGAAGCAGCGCTATCGGCTCTACCATGCCGAAAAGGCCAAGGGCGGCATGGCGCTGACCATGACCGCAGGCTCGGCCATCGTTTCGCGCGACAGCCCAGCCGCCTTCGGCAATTTGCATGTCTATGATGACCGCATCGTGCCGTGGCTGGCCGAACTCGCTGACGCCTGCCACGAGCACGATTGCAAGGTGATGATCCAGATCACCCATCTTGGCCGCCGCACCGGCTGGAACAAGGCCGACTGGCTGCCGGTGCTGTCAGCCTCGCCGGTGCGCGAGCCGGCGCATCGTGCTTTCCCCAAGAGCATCGAGGAGTGGGATATCGAGCGCATCGTCGCCGACTATGCATCGGCGGCCCAGCGCTGCCAGGCAGCCGGGCTCGACGGCATCGAGTTCGAATCTTACGGCCATCTGATGGACGGCTTCTGGTCGCCTGCCACCAATCATCGCGGTGACGAATATGGCGGTTCGCTCGACAATCGCCTGCGCTTCACCAACATGGTGCTTGATGCGGTGCGAGCGGCGGTCGGCGAGAAATTCGTCGTCGGCATCCGCATGGTCGCCGACGAGGATTTCGAGAAAGGCCTGTCGAAGGAGGAGGGCGTCGAGATCGCCAGGCGGCTGGCCGGCTCCGGCAAGGTCGATTTCCTCAACATCATCCGTGGTTCGATCGAGACCGATGCGGCGCTCACAAAGGTGATCCCGGTGACCGGCATGCGGTCTTCGCCGCATCTCGATTTCGCCGGCGAGGTGAGGGCGGCGACGAAATTCCCGACCTTCCACGCGGCGCGCATTTCCGATGTCGCCACCGCGCGCCATGCGATCGCCACCGGCAAGCTCGACATGGTCGGCATGACCCGCGCCCACATCGCCGATCCGCACATCATCAGGAAGGTGATGGAGGGCCGCGAGCACGAGATCCGTCCCTGTGTCGGCGCCACCTATTGTCTGGATCGCATCTACGAAGGCGGCGAGGCGCTGTGCGTCCACAATGCGGCGACCGGCCGCGAGGCGGATATCCCACATATCATCGCCAAGACGGAAAGGCCTAGGCGGAAAGTCGTGGTCGTCGGCGCCGGCGCCGGCGGACTGGAGGCGGCGCGCGTCGCGGCCGAGCGCGGCCATCAGGTCACGATCCTGGAAGCATCATCACAAGCGGGTGGCCAGGTCCGCCTGGCGACCCAGAACCCACGCCGCAAGGAGTTGATCGGCATCATCGACTGGCGTCTGGCCGAGCTCGAACGGCTCGGCGTCGAGATCCGCTACGACACCTGGGCCGAGCAGGACGACGTCCTGGCCCTGGGCCCTGACGTGGTGGTCGTCGCCACCGGCGGCCTGCCGCAGAACCCGCCGCTGGCCTCCGGCGACAATCTCGTCATCTCGAGCTGGGATATCATGGCCGGCAGCGTCAAGCCGGCCGAGAATGTTCTTCTCTTTGACGATAATGGCGGCCATCAGGGCATGGGCGCGGCCGAACTGATTGCCAACGGCGGCTCGAAATTGGAACTGGTTTCGCCAGAGCGGTTCTTCGCCCCCGAAATGGGCGGCATGAACCACGTGCCGTACATGCGCGCCTTCCAGGAAAGGGGCGTCACCATCACCATCAACACACGCCTGCGCTCTGTGCGGCGCGAGGGCAATCAATTGGTCGCGGAACTCGCTTCGGATTTTGCCGATGGCTGGCGCGGGGAGCGCAGGGTCGACCAGGTGGTGGTCGAGCACGGCACGGCGCCGCTTGACGACCTCTATCTGTCGCTAAAGCCGCTGTCGAGGAATGGCGGCGCGATCGATTATGAGCGGCTGGTGAGCGGCGGCGATATCTTCCCATCGCGCAATTCGGAAGGTGGTTTCGTCGTGTTCCGCATCGGGGATGCGATCGCCTCGCGCAACATCCACGCCGCCATCTATGACGGCATAAGGTTCGGGATCAGGATTTGATCACGACCAGATGGCGCGCAACGGCCTTTGCAAGGAGAGCCACCTACCGCTCTGGTCCGTTGCGCGCCGCGCATGATCGGCTTTCACCGGCCGTGCGATTCTAAAACATCTTGGCGGTCGCCATGCAAAGCACGGTGATGACCAACAGCCCGCCGGCGATGCGTTCACCCCTGGTCATTTTTGCGCGCAGCTCTGTTTGGGTTGCGGCATCGGCGCCGGCTAGCTGCCTGCTGGAGGAGCCCACAAGCGCGCCTTGCACGCCAGCGGCGATCAGCGCCGTCAAAATGCCGAGCGCCAGTACCTTCTCCATCGAGCCGAAAGCACCCTCATGAAAGAAATACCAGAGCAGCAAACCGGTCAGGAAAGCCAAACCGGCCGCGCCCATTTGCGGCCGGAAGAACCGCTCTGCCCGGATGTCCGGATCGCGGGCAACCGCGATGGTCGTGCCGGCCCAGAAGACGCCGGCCATGACGTGCAGGCCGATGACGACGATATAAACATATTGCATGACCGCATTCCTCTCATTCGCCCGCCGCCTGCGCGCCGCAACCATGTCGCGATGCCATCAATAAGACAAAGTTAGATATCTAACGGTTAGATGTCAATCATGAAGCCGAGTTTCACGTTTCCATTGCTTGCTCTACTGTCAGATCATGACACCGTTTGAACGCCCGCCGGTCGGCATGAATCTCGGCCGCACCGCCAAGCTTGTTACCCAGGCCTTCGACGCTGCCTTGGTTGAAGCGGGGGGGACCTTGCCGGTCTGGCTCACGCTGCTGTCGGTCAAGTCGAGCGAGCTTGCCAATCAACGCGAACTTGCCGGCATGATCGGCATCCAGGGTGCGACGCTGACCCATCATCTCAATGCGATGGAGGTGCAGGGCCTGCTGACGCGGCGGCGCGACCCCGTCAACCGACGGGTTCACATGGTGGAATTGACGGAGGCGGGAGAAGCGCTGTTCGAGACGTTGCGGCAAGCCGCGCTCGTCTTCGACAAGCGGCTTCGCACCGGACTGTCCGATGAGCGTCTGGCTGAGTTTGCACAGGTGCTCGCGGCGTTGCGGGAGAATGTGGGGAGCTAGCAGTGCCGACCTGATGGCTCAGTCGTCATAGCTCTTGATTATTCCAAACGCATAGTGGCGCAGTTTCAATGCGGTGATCAGCTTGGTCAATTGCGTCTTGCCGTCAAAGCCGTCCTGAAACATCTCGTCGTGCATGAGCAGGATCAACTTGCCCGGTTTGGCGAAATGGCCGTAGCCGAACAAGTGATCGATCTCGCTGACCAGATGGTCGACGCTCTGCACCGGCTCGCCGCTGTCCTTGTGCACCACTCGTGATCCCAGCCATAGAGATAAAAGCCGGACGCCGCGACAAACTCATAGTCGGGATCCTCACGCCCGGCTTGCGCCTGTCCAAGCGAATTGTCGTTCTTCGACATCGAAGGCAGCCGGAACACATCGCGTCCCGGCAGGCGGGCGTGCACCGCCGGCTTCAGGCCCAATACGGCATTGGCCATGAGCATGTCGGCAACCACGCCTACCGTATCGCCATAGAAGTGCCGGTAGTGATTGTAGGCGTGACTGTAGCTGTGGTTGCCGATCGTCACCAGCGGCATCGCCTTGGCGCGGCGTACCAACGCCTTGTTGGACGCACTGGCTTCGGCATGCATGCCGACCATGAACAGCGTTGCCGGCACCTGCGCCGCCTCCAAGACATCGAGGATGTTGCTCGTGCCGTTCAGCGGACCGTCGTCGAAGGTGAGATAGATGGTGCGATGCGCGCCATAGGCCGGCAACGCCGGCATCAACATGGCTGCCAGGGCAAGCCGAAGGAATGTCATGCGGCCGCTATCCCGTTGCGATCAGGGCAGGCCGCCATTTTCGCGGCTACTTGTCAAGGCTGGCCGGGCTCCACCTACGCCAGGCTTCCCTGCAATACCGTCAGCCTGGCTTTCTTCGGCATGCGGGCGGTCAGCCATTCAAGCGCCTTGTCATGCGGCATCGGAAAAGCGATCGAATAGCCTTGCACCTGGTCGCAGCCGATTGCCATCAGCGAATCGAGTTCCGCCTCGGTTTCGGCGCCCTCGGCGACGATGGAGATGCCCAACCCCCGGGCAAGCTCCGTGATGGCGCGCACGATCTTGGAGTTGTCTCCATTCTCATGGATGTTCTGGACGAAGCGGCGGTCGATCTTGAGCCGGTCGATCTCGTTGGGATTGACGTGGCTGAGCGAAGCATAGCCGGTGCCGAAATCGTCGAGCTCCAGATGGACGCCGGCCGCCCTGATGTGGCGCAGCTTCGCCGCGATGCCTGTCTTCTCGTCGTCGAGAATGACGGATTCGACGATTTCCAGCGACAGTTTCTGTGGCGGTAGTCCGGCCTTCTCCAACGTCTCGAACAGAAACGCATCGAAATCGTGCTCGCGCAACTCGGTGCCCGAGACATTGACGGCAAGCCGCCCGAAGGCAATCCCGGCACGGTTCCATTCAGCGGCCTCGTTGATCGCCTTGCTGATCACGATGCGGCCGATCTCCGGCATGAAGCCGCATTTCTCAGCGACCGGAATGAACTCGCCCGGCGAGATCATGCCGCGCTCGGCATGGTTCCATCGCACGAGCGCTTCGATGCCGCTGATGGTGCCGTCGGTCAGCGAGACCTGCGGCTGGAAATAGACCTGGAACGCCTTTTCGGAAATGGCGACCTTGATGTCGTGTTCGAGCTGCTTGCGGTAGTCGAGCTCGCGACGCAGTTCCTCTGAGAAGAACGAGAAGTTGCCGCCACCCATTTTTTTGGCGGAGTAAAGCGCCAGATCGGCATGGACGAGCAGGTCTTGCGCATTGTCGGCATCGATCGGGTAGACGGCGATGCCGCCGCTGGCGCCCGGAAGGATGGTGGTGCCCTGGAACACGATGGGCTCATTGATGTGCACCAGGATGCGCCGTGCCAGCATGTTGATGTCCTCGGTGTTGCCGGCTCCGTTGAGGATCATCACGAATTCGTCGCCACCAAGCCGCGCGCACAGATCCGACGCCCGGCAGGAATCGCGCATGCGCTGTGCGGTCACCACCAGGACATAGTCGCCGGCAGCGTGGCCCAGCGTATCGTTGATCTGCTTGAAGCGGTCGAGGTCGAGCTGGACCACGGCCAGGCGTTCGCGCCGGCGATGCGCGCCCTTGATCAGCGTCTCGAAATGGTCGGTCAGGAAGGTGCGGTTGTGCAGGCCAGTGAGGCCGTCATGCACCGCGATGAAGGCCATCGAATTGCGCGCATCGACCAGTTCACGTGTCTTGCGCAGGATCGCGTTGGACATCGGCCTGAAGATGAACAGCGCCACCAGCAGGATGACACCGAGGGTGGCGTAGAACAGCGTGCGATGGAGGGTGAGCAGCTTCTCGGAGCGCTCGTCGGCATCCGCACTGATACGCTGGCCGAGCGCGGCATAGCCCGACAGCGTGGCATTGGCGACCGAGGCATCGAGGTTGACTCGTTCGGCGCCGCCCTTGTAGCCCCCATTGTCGAGCTGGTTGAGTTGCGATTCAAAGGCCGAGACCAGCCGATCGCCATTGGCGATCAGGCCAACCGAGAAATAGTCGAGATGGAAGGGTTTGGCGAAAAGCACGCTCTCGATCGACTTCGGATCGAGCTTGGCAGGCGATTGCGGATCCGCGCCTGTCTGCTTGAGCAGCAGATCATAACTTGTCTCGAACTCAGCCGTGGCCTGCTTCAGCGCGCTAACCAGCGCTGGCTGCTTGTCGCGCGAGGCGGCGCCCGTTGCGCTGGCAAGGAAAACGATGCGCTGCGATAACGTTTTTTGCGTGCCGACGATGTCGAGCAGCGTGTTGTTGTGCTGCTGCGTGGCCATCGTCTGCTGCAGCAGGACGAAGGAGGCCGCCACCATGGCGGCAATGATCAGCAGCGCCAGCCAGTAGCCAGCTTTGATCAGCAGTATGAGCTTGCCTGAAACGGTTTGCACCGGCTGCTGAGACATGTTCGGGGGCGGTCCTCTCGCCAACGGATTTCTGTATGAGCACCATTGAACTGCAAACGTTAACAGGACCGGAAGTCGACGGCCGGCCGGCAAGGGGGAGGCGGGGAGAAATCGCGAAATGGTTATCGGGCTCTTTCGCCGCAAGCCCGCATTTGAGCATTCGTCAGTCCATGCGTTCCCGGGCTGTCACTTGAGCAATGTCCATTGCATCCCGGCTGATGCTGCCCGGCCACCTGATCCGGTCGCTTTTGCGATGGATTTTTTGCGCCGGCGGGACGACAGTCTGCCCACGTCAAACGAGGCCTGATCATGACCGCAGCATTTCTCTCCCATATCGACAGCGAGCTTGCAGGGCTGAAATCCGCCGGCCTTTACAAGTCCGAGCGGGTGATTTCCTCGATGCAGTCGGCCGAAATCGAGGTCGGCGGCGAGAAAGTATTGAATTTCTGCGCCAACAATTATCTCGGCCTTGCCGACAGCGCGGACCTGCGCGCGGCGGCCACGCAGGCGCTCGATCGCTACGGCTACGGCATGGCCTCGGTGCGCTTCATCTGCGGCACCCAAGAGGAACATAAACAACTCGAGGCGACAATTTCATCCTTCCTCAGCCTGGAGGACACCATCCTCTACGGCTCCTGCTTCGACGCCAATGGCGGCCTGTTCGAGACGCTGCTTGGCGAAGAGGATGCTGTTATCTCGGATGCGTTGAACCACGCCTCGATCATCGATGGTGTCAGGCTGTCGAAGGCCAAACGCTTCCGCTACGCCAATAACGACATGGCCGATCTCGAGGCGCGATTGCAGGAAGCGAAGGATTGCCGCTTCCGGCTGATCGCCACCGACGGCGTGTTTTCCATGGACGGCATCATCGCCAATCTCCGAGGTGTCTGCGATCTCGCCGAGAAATACGACGCGATGGTGATGGTCGACGACAGCCATGCAGTTGGTTTCGTCGGTGCAAACGGCCGCGGCTCGGCCGAACATTGCGGCGTCGAGGGTAGGGTGGACATTATCACCGGCACGCTCGGCAAGGCGCTCGGCGGCGCTTCCGGCGGATATACCTCTGGCAAAAGCCAGGTCGTCGACTGGCTGCGCCAGCGCTCGCGGCCCTATCTCTTTTCCAACACGCTGATGCCGGCGATCGCCGGTGCCTCGATCAAGGTGTTCGACCTGATCCGCAATGGCGATGCCTTGCGCGAGCGCCTATATGCCAATGCGGCGCGGTTCCGGTCCCAGATGCGTAAGCTTGGCTTCACGCTGGCAGGCGCCGATCATCCGATCATACCGGTGATGCTCGGTGATGCGACGCTGGCGCAGGAAATGGCCGCGCGCATGCTGAAGCGTGGCATCTATGTCATCGGCTTTTCGTTCCCGGTCGTGCCGAAAGGCCAGGCGCGCATCCGCACCCAAATGTCGGCGGCGCATTCCAGCGCTGATATCGACCGCGCGGTGGAGGCATTCGGTGCGGTCGGTAGGGAATTGGGTGTGATTTCCTGAACGGCCGGCGCCGAAAAGCGATTCCGGATCAAGAGATTCAAGGGACAAAAGAATGTCGAACATGATGAAGGCGCTGGTGAAGGCCAAGGCCGAGCCGGGCATCTGGATGGAAGAGGTGCCGGTGCCGGAGATCGGCCCCAACGACGTGTTGATCAAGGTCAAGAAGACGGCGATCTGCGGCACCGACGTGCATATCTACAACTGGGACCAGTGGGCGCAGAAGACCGTGCCGGTGCCGATGGTCACCGGCCATGAATTCGTCGGCACGGTCGCCGACTTTGGTGCTGCGGTTACCGAATACAAGGTCGGCCAGCGCGTGTCGGGCGAGGGCCACATTGTCTGCGGCCACTGCCGCAACTGTCGTGCGGGCAGGGGACATCTGTGCCGCAACACGCTCGGCGTCGGCGTCAACCGTCCTGGCGCCTTCGGCGAATATCTGGCGATCCCGCAGCACAATGTCGTGCCGATTCCCGACGATGTTCCGGACGAGATTGCCGCGATCTTTGACCCCTTGGGCAATGCCGTCCACACGGCGCTGTCCTTCGATCTGGTCGGCGAGGATGTGTTGGTCACCGGCGCCGGACCGATCGGCATCATGGGCGCATTGGTCGCGCAGTGCGTCGGCGCGCGCAAGGTCGTCATCACCGATATCAACCCGGTGCGGCTGGCGCTGGCGAAAAAGCTCGGCGTCCAGCATGTCGTCGATGCCTCGAAGGAGAAGCTGCGCGATGTTATGCCGGTGCTCGGCATGACCGAGGGATTCGACGTCGGTCTCGAAATGTCGGGCGCCGCGCCCGCCTTCCGCGACATGATCGATACCATGAACAATGGCGGCAAGATCGCCATCCTCGGCATAGCGCCGACCGGCTTCGAGATCGACTGGAACAAGGTCATCTTCAAGATGCTGCACTTGAAGGGCATCTATGGCCGCGAAATGTTCGAGACCTGGTACAAGATGATCGCCCTGGTGCAGGGCCCGCTCGATGTGACCGGCCTAATCACGCATCGCATCGGCGTCGATGATTTCCAGTTTGGGTTCGATGCGATGAGGAGCGGCAGTTCGGGCAAGGTGGTGATGGACTGGTGAGACGCGTCGACAGAGACGTGGAGTTCCTTCGCGCCCCCTCTGTCCTGCCAGCCTATCAACTCTATTTTCCTTCCAACGCCATCTCCAGTGCCGCCATCCCGCTCATAATCGCCGCACGTGCGTCCACGCCAAACTTCGCCAGCAACTCTCTCTCAAACGCCTTCGCCAGCGGCACCATCTCGCGATAGGCAGCGAGCCCGGCCTTCGTCAGTGTCAGGTGCTCGACGCGGCGGTCGTTCTCGTCAGGCGTCCGCACCAGCCAGCGCCGGCGTTCCAACTCGGCTACCGCCCGCGAAACCTTGGTCTTGTGCATGGCCGATTGTTCGCCAAGTTCCGTCGCGGTCATCGTGCCGCGCTGTCCCAACCCCGATAACGTGCGCCATTCGGGCCGGGTCAGGCCATGGCGGTCCTTATAGACCGTCGAGAATTCGCGGCTGACGGCATCGGCGAGGCGATACAGCCGGTAGGGCAGGAAGCTTTCGAGTTCGAGAATGTCCATTGTCCGCATCCGGAAAAACGGAAGATTGATAGTTACATTTTCAATGGTTACAAATGAAACAAGTTTGGTCAATCCGGGAGGAAGCGATGGCCTTTTCCTACATGCCGGGCTTCGGCAACGATTTTGAGACCGAGACACTGCCCGGCTCGCTGCCGCAGGGACGCAACTCGCCGCAGCGGCCGGCCTACGGCCTCTATGCCGAACAGCTTTCCGGTTCGCCCTTCACCGCGCCGCGCGGCACCAATGAGCGCTCCTGGCTCTATCGCATCCGTCCGAGCGTCAGGCACACGGGCCGGTTCAGGGCCGCCAGCTATCCGCTGTGGAAGACTGCCCCCAATGTCGGCGATCACGAGCTGGCGCTTGGCCAGTACCGCTGGAATCCGGTGCCGATGCCGAACGAGCCGACCGATTTCATCCAGGGCATGCGCACCATCACCACAGCCGGTGACGTGCTCGGGCAGACCGGCATGGCAGCCCATGTCTATGTCGCCAATCGCTCGATGGTCGACGACCATCTCTTCAACGCCGACGGTGAACTGCTTGTCGTGCCGCAGGTGGGCAGCTTGCGCTTGGTCACCGAGATGGGTGTCATCGAGCTTCGGCCGGGCGAAATCTGCGTGCTGCCGCGCGGCCTCGTCTTCAAGGTCGAATTGGTCGACACCGAAGTGCGCGGCTATGTCTGCGAGAACTACGGCGCCAAGCTGACGCTGCCTGACCGCGGCCCGATCGGCGCCAATTGCCTGGCCAATCCGCGCGATTTCAAGACGCCATGCGCCTGGTTCGAGGAGAAGGAAACGCCGTGCCGGCTGATCGTGAAATGGTGCGGCAATTTCCACGTCACCGAGATCGGCCATTCGCCGCTCGACGTGGTGGCATGGCACGGCAACTACGCCCCCTACAAATATGATCTGGCGACCTTTTCGCCGGTCGGCGCGCTGCTGTTCGACCATCCCGACCCGTCGATCTTCACCGTGCTCACCGCGCCGAGCGGCGAGGAAGGGACCGCCAATATCGATTTCGTCATCTTCCCGCCGCGCTGGCTGGTGGCCGAGAATACGTTTCGGCCGCCCTGGTATCACCGCAACATCATGAGCGAGTTCATGGGGCTGATCCACGGCCAGTACGATGCCAAGGAAGAAGGCTTCGTGCCCGGCGGCATTAGCCTGCACAATCTGATGCTGGCCCATGGCCCGGATGCGCCTGGCTTCGAAAAAGCCTCGCGCGCCGACCTGAAACCGGTCAAGCTCGACAACACCATGGCTTTCATGTTCGAGACCCGCTTTCCGCAGATGCTGACCCGCTACGGCGCCGAACTCGAAACCCGGCAGGACAATTACATCGACTGCTGGGCTGACCTGAAGAAACGCTTCAATGGCACGCCCGAGGGCGACTGGTCTTGAGCGGCAAGTCAATGCCGGATCGGTTGGTGTTGTTGGGCTCGAAAGGCGGTCCGGCGCTGCGGCCGGGCGGACCGTGGCCGAGTTCGTCGCTGCTCGAGATCGGCGGGCGAGCGATCGTCGTCGACTGCGGGCTTGGCGTGACGCGCGGCCTGGTCGATGCCGGCATCAGCCTGAAGGCGCTCGACCTGATCTTCATCACGCACCTGCATTCCGACCATGTGTTGGAGCTGGGGCCGCTGATCCACACCGCCTGGATGGCTGGCTTGGCGACGCCGGTCACCGTGTTCGGCCCGCCTGGGGTCGGGCACTATTGGCGGCGCTTTTGTCAGGCGATGGAATTCGACATCGAGATCCGCATCGTCGATGAGGGCCGGCCCGATATTCGCGAGTTGGTTTCGATCGACGAATTCGACGAAGGCCATGTGGTCAAGCAGCGCGGCCTGAAGGTGACGGCGCTGCGCGTCGACCACCCACCAGTGACCGACTGCTTTGCCCTCCGCTTCGAGCATGGCGCAAAAAGCGTGGTGTTCTCGGCCGACACGGCCTTCTTCCCACCGCTCGCCGATTTCGCCGAAAGTGCCGATATCCTCGTCCATGAAGCCATGCTGGAGGAGGGCATCGAGCGGCTGGTTGCCAGGACCGGCAATGGCGCTCGGCTCAGGGAACATCTGCTCGCCAGCCACAGCTTTGCCGAGGAGGCAGGCCGTATCGCCAGCGATGCCGGCGTCAAAAGGCTGGTGCTCAACCACCTCATTCCGGCCGATGATGTCGGGATCGGCGAGGAGGACTGGGTTGCCGCCGTCAGGAAAACATGGGCCGGTGACTTGACGATTGCCCGTGACGGCCTTGTTGTGGAGCTAAGCAGCGAGAAAGCTGCGCAAGGAGAGGGAACCACATGAAGCTTGCCACGCTGAAGGACGGAACGCGCGACGGGAAACTCGTCGTCGTTTCGCGCGACCTGACGCAATACACCGACGCCTCGTTCCTGGCACGCACGCTGCAGGCGGCACTCGACGACTGGCGCAGGATCTCGCCGCATCTCGCGACAATCGCGGAATCGCTGGAGAACAATGCGATGCCGGCAGCTCGCTTCCACGAACACGATGCGCATTCGCCGCTGCCGCGCGCCTATCAATGGGCCGACGGCTCCGCCTATGTGAACCATGTCGAACTGGTGCGGAAAGCGCGTGGCGTCGAAATGCCGGCGAGTTTCTGGACCGACCCGCTGATCTACCAGGGCGGCTCGGACTCCTTCGTTGCGCCACGTGATCCGATCCGCATGGCGGATGAAGCCTTCGGCATCGACATGGAGGCCGAAATTGCCGTCATCATCGACGACGTGCCGATGGGCGCCAGCCTCGATCAGGCAGGCGCCGCGATCCGGCTGGTCATGCTGGTCAACGATGTCACGCTACGCGCGCTCACCGGGTCGGAACTCGCCAAGGGGTTCGGCTTCTTCCAATCGAAACCGTCCTCCGCCTTCTCTCCGGTCGCGGTGACGCCGGATGAGCTGGGCGACGCCTGGGATGGCGGCAAGGTCAGCCTGCCGCTGCTCGCCGACATCAACGGCAAGCCGTTCGGCCGCGCCAATGCCGGTACCGACATGACGTTCGATTTCCCGGCCCTGATCGCTCATGCCGCCCGCACAAGGCCACTGGTATCAGGCACCATCATTGGTTCGGGTACGGTATCCAACAAACTCGACGGCGGCCCGGGCAAGCCAGTCTCGGCGGGCGGCGCCGGCTATTCCTGCATCGCCGAACTGCGCATGATCGAGACGATTGCGTCAGGCGAACCAAAGACGCCGTTCCTGCGCTTCGGCGACACGGTGCGCATCGAGATGAAGTCAAAGACTGGAGCCTCGATTTTCGGCGCCATCGAGCAGACGGTGGAGAAATACGAGCGGTGAGCGCAAGGAGGAAGAATGACCCTGCTCGAGCATCTTCGCCGCATGGCGCGCAACAATTTGTGGTCGAACGACCGGCTCTATCGCGCCGTGCTTGCGCTGAAGCCCGGTGAGTTCGAGGCCGAGCGCACCAGCTTTTTCCCGTCGATCAAGGCGACGCTCAACCATGTCCTCGCGGTCGATCAGCTCTATCTCGATTTTCTCGAAGAAGGCGGCGTCGGTGCCGCTGCCTACGATGACTTCGTGCCTTTCGCTGCTGCGCCGGAGCTTTGCGTGGCTCAGCTGACGGCCGACCGGCGGCTGATCGCCTTCTGCGATGGCCTGTCGGAGACCGATCTCGATCGCCGCGTCATCACCGACCGGCGCGAGGACGGCATGATCCCAGAACGCATTGGCGATATCCTGGCGCACGTCTTCCTGCACGACATCCATCATCGCGGCCAGGTCCACGCCATGCTCTCGGGTAGCTCGGTCGCGCCGCCCCAGTTGGACGAGTTTCTGCTCGATTATGATATGAAGCTGAGGGAGAAAGAGGTCGGGCGGCTGGGGCTCTAGCCGTCATCTCGAATGCTCGGCCCATTCAGGGCCGAGGGCGTCAAAATCATCGGCGATACGAATTTGCCCTTCAAAGCGCCGATGCGTGGCAAAAGGTCTTCCTTCACCGGCGGTGGCAAGAGACGCGCCACGGCCTTCGCGCGCCGCGTGAGCACGATCTCCTCGCCAGCTTTCGCGCGTCTCACTAGTTCCGACAGTTTGGCTCTGGCTGCAGTTGTGGAGACGTTCACAGATCGACCTCTTATCGCCGGAACTTAGGTCAACGCTGATCGAACTGCTAACGAGCTTTCACTTTTATGCCGCCTTGCCGTCAACCTTGATGACGCCGCGCTTGATCTGGTCCTGCTCGATCGATTCGAACAGCGCGCGGAAATTGCCTTCGCCAAAGCCTTCGTCGCCCTTGCGCTGGATGAACTCGAAAAAGATCGGCCCGATAACGGTCTTCGAGAAGATTTGCAGAAGGATCTTGGTCGTGCCGCCATCGACCACGCCTTCGCCGTCGATCAGGATGCCGTGTTTCTTCATCCGCTCGATCGGCTCGTCATGGCCGTTCACGCGGTCATAAGACATGTCGTAATAGGTCTCAGGCGGGCCGGGCATGAATTTCAGCCCGTTCTCGGCGAGCTTGTCGGTGGCGGCGTAGATGTCGTCCGTGCCGACAGCGACGTGCTGGATGCCTTCGCCATTGTACTTCTTCAGGTATTCGGCGATCTGGCTGGTCTCGTCCTTGGACTCATTCAATGGAATGCGGATCTTGCCGCAGGGCGAGGTGATGGCGCGGCTGACCAGGCCGGTAATCCTGCCGTCGATGTCGAAGAAATGGATCTGCTTGAAGCCGAACAGATTGCGATAGAAATCCCACCATTTGTCCATCTGGCCGCGATAGACATTGTGGGTCAGGTGGTCGAGGTAATAGAAGCCGACGCCCTGCGGTCGCGGGTCGCGTTCGCCCAGCCATTCGAACTCGGCGTCATAGGCCGAGCCCTTTTTGCCATAGGCCTCGATGAAATAGAGCAGCGAACCGCCGATGCCTGATATGGCCGGCACGTCGAGTGCCTTGTCGTCGCCTTCATAAGGCGTGGCGCCCTTCGACACCGCATGCTCGAAAGCATGTTTGGCATCAACCACCCGCCAGGCCATCGAGGCCGCGCAAGGGCCGTGCTTGTCGGCGAACTTCATCGCGTGCGAGCCGGGCTCGGCATTGACGACATAGTTGATGTCGCCCTGGCGCCAGACGGTGATGTCCTTCGTGCGATGCCTGGCTACCGCCATATAACCCATGCGGGTGAACAGTTCGGCTAGCTTCTTGGGCTCCGGATGCGCGAATTCGACGAACTCGAAGCCATCGGTGCCGGCAGGGTTGTCCTTGCTGATCGTGGCGGGCGGGGCGTCGTGTGGGAAGGGACCCATGATAATTCCTCCGGAAGCTGCTTGGCCTAAAAAGGGCCTCCTAACGCCATCATAGCGCGGGGTCTGTGCATGGTGCTTGCATTCAAACGCTTGAAATGGTGATGACATGCGTGAAGCATGCATAATATGGGAGGAAACCATGGACAATGGGCGCATTGATCAGTTTGACCGCAAGATAATGGCGCTCTTGCAGGGCGACGCGCGGCTCACCAACAACGACCTTTCCGAAAGGGTGAACCTGTCGGCGTCGCAATGCTCGCGCCGCCGGCAGCGGCTGGAGGAGGATGGCTATATCAAGGGCTATCGCGCCGTGCTCGACCGCGACAGGCTCGGCTTCTCGCTGGTCAATGTCATTTCAGTGACGCTGGCCACCCACAACCGCGACAATGCGCGGCGCTTCGGCGAATTGGTGGCGCGCCTGCCGGAAGTGCAGGAGGCGCACGCGCTGACCGGCGAGATGGATTACATCCTGAAGGTGGTGACGCCCGATCTCAAATCGTTGTCGGAGTTCGTCAACGGCGTACTCCTGCCGCATGAATCCGTGCAGCATGTGAAGACCGCGATCGTGCTGGAGACGCTGAAGGAAACCGGGGCGCTGCCGATCTAACCCTTCGACTGCTGTATCGCCAGGAACAAATTGGTGCAGCGCGCGCCGGACCGGCAATAAGCAAACACCGGGCCTTGGAGCTCGTCGAGCGCCTCTGCCTGGTCCTCGACATTCTCGGCGGTCATCTGGCCGCTGATCACCGGGATGTAGCGGAAGGCGAGGCCAGCGGCTTCGACCGTTGCCTTGAGCGTGTCCGCCGAAGGTTGGCCGGGCTGCTCATCGTCCGGCCGGTTGCAGATCACGCTCTTGAAGCCGGCTTCCTTGATGGTGGCGACATCTTCGGGCTGGATCTGACCCGAGACCGAATAGTCCTCGCTGATCTGGCGATATTCCATGGCTCATATCCTCGCAATCTGGTTTGGCGGCAGTCTTGCCATTGCCCGGTGGGCACGGCAATCCGCATCGACGGAATTCTCTGCCAAATAGACATCGCGCGCCAGAAAATCCAACCAGGCCGATACGGCCCGGTTGGGTGCGGATCAAATTCAGCTGCCTAGAATGGCGCCTTTGATCTGACGGATGTTGTTGCGCATCATGTCGATATAGGTCGAGCCCGGGCCGTCGGGCTGCGACAGCGCGTCCGAGTAGAGCGTGCCGCCGACCTTGATACCGGTCTCGCTGGCGATCTGCTCGATCAGGCGCGGGTTGGTGATGTTCTCGACGAAGATGGCCGCGGCCTTGTCCTGCTTCACCTGCTCGACCAGCTTGGCGACATCGGCGGCCGACGGTTCGGAATCAGTCGAGATGCCTTGCGGAGCGAGGAAGGTCAGGCCGTATTCGTGTTCGAAATAGCCGAAGGCGTCATGCGAGGTGATGACGACGCGCTTTGCCTCGGGGATCGACTGGATCGCCGCCTTCACTTCGCCTTCCAGAGCATCGAGCTTCCTGGTGTAGGCGGCGGCATTGGTCTGGTAGCTGACACAGCCGTCGCTGTCGGCCGCGCAGAAGGCCTCGGCGATGTTCTTCACATAAATCTTGGCATTGGCGATCGACTGGAAGGCGTGCGGATCGGCGACGGTCTTGCCGCCGCCGGTGCCGGCACCCTCGGCCGCATCGGCGTCGGCGAATTCAGGTTTGAAGTCGATCGGCGTCACGCCCTTGGTCAAGGTGACAATGGAGGCCTTGGTGGCGCTGGCATCGACCAGGCGCTGCAGGAAACCTTCGAAGTGCAGGCCGTTGACCAGCACGATATCGGCCTTGGCCATGGCCACCGCGTCGGCAGGGCTCGGCTCGTAGACATGGGCGTCGCCGTCTGGGCCGACGATCGTGGTGATCGCGATGCGGTCGCCGCCGACATTCTTGGCGAAATCCGCAATGACTGTGAAGCTGGCGACCACTTTCAGCGGTGCGGCGAAAGCCGATGACGCGCTGAAGGCGGCAAATGTTATAACGCTCATCGTCAGGGCGGCACGGATCGATTTGAGCATAAGCGGGTCTCCTTTTAGGGCGGGGATCAGGCCGTTCTGTGACGGTGATGGATGATGCGGGCGCGCAGGATGCCGCGCGTGCCAAACAGGATCGAGGCGAAATAGACGACGCCGGCCGACAGGATGATGGCAGGGCCGGATGGCAGCGACGCATGATAGGACAGGAGCAGTCCGGCGATGCAGGAGGCAAAGCCGATCAGTACGGCCAGCACGCACATCGGTTCGACGCGCGTTGTCCAGAAGCGCGCGGCTGCCGCCGGCAGCATCATCAATCCGACGGAAAGCAAGGTTCCGAGCGCCTGGAAGCCGCCGACGAGGTTGAGCACGACGAGACCGAGGAAGATGAAATGCACCGGGCTGCCCATGCGGCTGACCGAACGCAGGAACAGCGGGTCGAGGCATTCGGCCACCAGCGCCCGCCAGAAGATGGCAAGGCTGACCAGCGTCACCGCGACGATGCCGCCAATCAGCGTCAAAGCCTCGTTGTTGAGCGCCAGCACCGTGCCGAACAGCACATGCATGAGGTCGACGCTGGAGCCGCGGATCGACACCATCAGCACGCCGATGGCGAGCGAAATCAGGTAGAAGGCCGCCATCGAGGCGTCCTCGCGCTGGACGGTGAAGCGCGACACGGCACCGGCGCCGAGCGCCACGATGATGCCGGCGATCAGGCCGCCAATGGTCATCGGCAGGATTTCCAGCCCGTAGAACAGGAAACCCGCGGCCGCGCCCGGCAGGATGGCATGCGCCATCGCGTCGCCCGACAGGCTCATGCGCCGCAGCATCAGAAAAACGCCGATCGGGCAGGCGCCGAGCGACAGCATCAGCGAGCCGAACAGCGCCCGCTGCATGAAGCCGAAATCGGCGAAAGGGGCGATGAAAAGACTGTAGAGCGCGTCCATCAGGCAGCCCTCGGTCCGGCGCCGTGGTGATGATCGTGGTCGTGGCCATGATGACCATGGTCATGGTCATGGTCATGAGCGTGCTCGTCAGGCTCGCACCAGGGCGCGTTCTCTTCCCAGGCTTCGTGGAAGCGGCGCGCGCGCAGCAGGTTCTCCGGTTTCAGCGTCTCCCGGGTCTCGCCCCAGGCAACCGGCTGACGGGCAAGCAGCAGTGTTTCGGGAAAATTCTGGCGCACCAGATCGAGATCATGGACCACCACCATGATGGTGCGCTCTTCGCCGTGCCAACGCTTGATCAAGGCAATGAGGTCACCGACCGTCTTGGCGTCGACGGCGTTGAACGGTTCGTCGAGCAGGATCAGGTCGGCATCCTGCAACAGCACGCGGGCAAACAGCGTGCGCTGCAACTGGCCACCCGACAGCGTGTCGATCGGCCGCTTCTCGAAGCCGCCGAGGCCGACGGCCATCAAAGCCTGGCTGACGGCCTCACGATCTTCCCCGGTATAGCGGCCAAGCATTCCGCGCTTCGGCCACAGGCCGAGCGAGACCAGATCGACGACGCGGGCGGGAAAGGAGCGATCGAGTTCCGATTGCTGCGGCAGGTAGGCCGCCCGCACGCCCGGCGCGCGAATGACCTCGCCTGCCATCGGCTTCAGCACCCCGACAATACCCTTCATCAGCGTCGACTTGCCAGAGCCGTTGGCCCCAACCACGGCCGTCAGCGAGCCCTTGCGGATCGCGCCATCGAGGTGATGGATCGCGGGATGGCTGTTGTAGCCCAACGTCAGGTCACGGAATGTCAGGCAGGTCTGGGTCATATCGTTCCGTGGGAAACCAAATCCGGCTAAGGTGCGGCCGTTTGGATATGTGATGTTATTACATTAGTCAACAAGCCAATCCGGCGGAATTGCGTCGCGGTGGTCAACTCGCCGTGTAGGCGCCTGGCCCTGGAGGGAGCAATTGGCTCAAGCGGTTTCGGTTCAGCCGGCCTTGCCCGAAGCGGACGGCGACTCTAAAGAGGCGCGACCACAACGGAAGGAACTCGCAATGAGCATTCGTCGCATCGATGTTGGCCCGCGCATGAGCCAGATCGTTATCCACGGCAACACCGTCTACCTGGCCGGCCAGGTCGGCGAACCCGGCGGCAATGTCGCCGCGCAGACCCGCGATATTCTGGCGACCATCGATGAATTGCTGGCCAAGGCCGGCACCGAGAAGACCAAGATCGTCCAGGCGATCATCTGGCTGGCCGACATGGGCACCTTCGCCGAGATGAATACCGAATGGGACAAGTGGGTGCCGCAGGGCCACACGCCCGCCCGCGCCACCGGCGAAGCAAAGCTCGCTGGCCCGGAATATCTGGTCGAGATTATTATCACCGCGGCGCTGTAAAGGCGCGACGTCAGAACTGCCGATCTCCCCCCACGACGAGGGGAGATCACTCACCCCTGCGACGGCGTGAACCTTGCCACCAGCGTATGGCTTTCCGCCGGATAGATGAAGCGCACGTGGGTGACCGGGTGCTCGGCACTCCAGGTGCGGCGTTCGACCACTAGGCAAGGTGCCCCGGGATCGATGTCGAGCGCATCGGCGATGGCGTCGTCAGCGCTCATGGCGCGTATCCGATGCTCGGCCTCGCTCCACGGCACGCGGTCGATCAGCCAAGGCCCGGCAGCGATTTCCAGAAACTCTTCGTCCCCGGCTTCCGAAACCGCCGAAAGATTGATCAGACGTTGCTCGAGCGCGAATGGCCGTTCGCCGGCAAAATGAAGACCTTCGAGCCATAGCACTGGACCTGCGGCGGACAGTTCGAGCAACGTCCTGTCCTCCCCATTGCTGCGCCGCTTCAGGCGTTCCAGCCGCTTGTAGCGATAGGGCAGGCCGAGCGCCTCGACTTCGATCCTGATGTCGTGAAGTTCCAGCACGGCTGCCTGCGATTGCGGCTGGCGGACAAAGCTGCCCGACCGGCGGCGGCGTTCGATCAAACCTGCCTTGGCCAACTGGGACAGAGCCTTGTTCACCGTCATGCGTGAGCATTGGTATTCGGCGGTCAGCTCATGTTCGAACGGGATACGGTGGCCGGGCACCCAGGTGCCGGAAAGAATTCTTTCCCGGATATCGGAAAGGATGCGCTGATGCAGCGAGACGGTCTCGCTGTCGTCTATCTCCGTCGGTTCAGCCATGCTCATCTGGGTGAACCCTCGGAAAGCGCTGTCATCACGCCGCGAAACCGTTCGGCGATGGCCTCGCGCTTGGCATGTCTGCCATCACTGACCTGTTTCTTGCCATGCACCCAGACACAATCGACCTTGCTGCCATTGGCGAAAATCCAGGCGTCGAGGATTGCATCGCCGGTTTTGCCGGCCAGCGAGGGGTTGCCGGCGTCGAGCGAGACGAGATCGGCGGATGCACCAGGCGCGATTTGCGATGCGCCGGCGCCAAGCGCGACGCTGCCGCCGTCAAGCGCTGCGTCGTACAGCGCGCGGCCGGTCGAGCCGCCGGCCACGGCCAGCACATTGCGGGCGCGGTGCGCGAGGCGCTGCGAATATTCGAGCTGGCGCAATTCGTCGGGCAGGCCGATCAGCACGTTGGAATCGGAGCCGACACCGAAGCGGCCGCCATGCTCCCTGAACAAAGGCGCGGCAAAGGTGCCGTCGCCGAGATTGGCCTCCGTGATCGGGCAAAGGCCGGCAATGGCGCCGCTCCTGGCCATGCCGATGGTTTCAGCATCGGTCATGTGGGTGGCATGGATCAGGCACCAGCGCTGGTCGACATCGGCAGCCCCAAGCAGAAATTCGACCGGACGCGCGCCGGACCAGGCAAGGCAGTCTTCAACTTCTTTCACCTGCTCGGCGACATGGATGTGGATTGGTCCGTTTGGCGCCATGGCCGCAATCGCCGTGAGTTCTTCAGGCGTCGCGGCCCGTAGACTGTGCGGGGCAACGCCGACAATCGCTTGATTCAAAGAGCGAACAGATTCCCGGCTTTTCTCAACAAGCCGGGCGAACCGATTCACATCGTTGATGAATCGGCGCTGGCCCTCGTTTGGCGCGGCACCACCGAAGGAGGAATGTGCGTAAAACACAGGCAAAAGCGTCAGGCCGATACCCGTTTCGCCGGCCGCGGCAGCGATGCGCTCGGCCATCTCGGCTGGGTTGGCATAGGGTTGTCCATCACGGTCATGGTGCAGATAATGAAATTCGCCGACGCGCGAAAAACCGGCCTCTAGCATTTCGACGTAGAGCTGCGCCGCCACCGCCTCGACCTGGTCGGGAGTCATCCACAGCGCGAAGCGGTACATCACCTCGCGCCAGCTCCAGAAACTGTCGGCGGAGTGGCCGCGCAACTCGGCGAGCCCTGCCATGCCGCGTTGGAAGGCGTGGCTGTGCAGATTGGCCATGCCGGGAAGGAGAATGGCATGGCGTTCGTCACCAGGAGACGCGGTGCTCCCAGGCTCTACGGCCGCAATGCGCCCATTGGCGAAAGTGATCCGCACATTGTCGTGCCAGCCGTTGGGAAGAAGCGCCTGTTCCGCAAAGATATCGGTCACTTTTCTCTCCGCTTCCCGGTCTCGTGTGCGATGATGACACTTGCAGTGCGTCTCAATATGTATATACATAATCGCCACCGATTGAAACGGAAAAGATGATGGCCGTAGAGAGCAAAAACCCGGCAGGGGGACTTCGCCTGTGGCGCAACGCGCGTCTGGCAATCATGGCTGAAAATTCTGCCGGACTGGGTATCGTCGAGCAAGGCGCGCTCGCCGCGCGCGATGGCCGCATTGTCTATGCGGGTTCGCAATCCGAGATGCCGTCGGCGTTTGCCCAGGGCGAGATCATCGATTGCGAGGGCCGCTGGATCACGCCCGGCCTGATCGACTGCCACACCCATCTCGTCCACGCCGGGAACCGCGCCAACGAGTTCGAGATGCGGCTGGCCGGGGCCACGTATGAAGAGGTCGCCAGGGCCGGCGGTGGCATCGTTTCCTCGGTCAAATCCTTGCGTGCCGCCAGCGAGGACGACCTGGTTGCCCAGACGCTGCCGCGCCTCGATGCACTGATGGCCGAAGGCGTCACCACCGTTGAAATAAAGTCGGGCTATGGTCTCGATCTTGAAAACGAGAAGAAATCGCTGCGCGCCGCGCGGCAACTGGGCAGTGAACGCCCGGTGATGGTTCGCACCACATGTCTCGCAGCCCACGCGCTGCCGCCCGAAGCCAAGGGCGACAAGGACGCTTTCATCGATCTCGTCGCCAAAACGATCCTTCCCGGCGTCGCCGCGGAAGGCTTGGCCGATGCCGTCGACGGGTTCTGTGAAGGCATCGCCTTTTCGCCCGAGCAGATGTCTCGCGTGTTCGACAAGGCCAAGGCGCTCGGCTTGCCCGTAAAACTCCACGCCGACCAGCTGTCCAACCTGCATGGCGCTGAATTCGCCGCCCGCTATGGTGCGTTGTCAGCCGATCATCTCGAATACACCGACGAGGCGGGCGCCATGGCGATGGCCAAGGCGGGGACAGTGGCGACGATCCTGCCCGGCGCCTACTACTTCATTCGCGAGACCAAGAAGCCGCCGATCGCCCTGTTCCGCCAGCTTGGCGTCAAAATGTCGGTGGCCACCGACAACAATCCCGGCACTTCGCCGCTGACCTCGCTGCTTCTGACCATGAACATGGCGGCGACCCTGTTCGGCATGACGGTCGACGAATGTCTTGCCGGCGTCACCCGCGAAGCCGCGCGTGCGCTGGGCCTGCTCGAAGAGACCGGCACGCTGGAACCGGGCAAATCCGCCGACCTGGCGATCTGGGACATCGAGCGCCCCGCCGAACTCGTCTACCGTATGGGCTTCAACCCGCTGCATGCCCGCATCTGGAGAGGACAATGACAGAACTGACGCTGAAGCCCGGCGATGCGACGCTGGCCGACTGGCGCGCCATCTACCGTGGCGCCATGCCGAAACTGGACGGTGCCTGTCGCCCGAAAATCAAGGCAAGCGCCGAAGCTGTCGCGCGCATCATCGCCAAGGGTGAGCCGGTCTATGGGATCAATACCGGTTTCGGCAAGCTGGCCAGCGTGCGCATTCCCGCCGAGGATCTCGGGACCCTGCAGCGCAACATCGTGCTTTCGCATGCCGCGGGCGTGGGCGAGCCGATGCCTGTTGCCATTGCCCGGCTGATGATGGCGCTGAAACTTGCGAGCCTTGCGCAGGGTGCCTCCGGTGTGCGCCCGCAAACCATCGAGTTGCTCGAAGCGATGCTGGCCAATGACGTCATCCCGGTGGTGCCGGCGCAAGGTTCAGTTGGCGCCTCCGGCGACCTTGCCCCATTGTCGCACATGACGGCGGTGATGATCGGTGTCGGCGAATGCTTTACCCCGCATGGCCGCTTTCCCGCCAAGGTCGCGTTCGTCTCGCATGGGCTGGAGCCCGTCACATTGGGCGCCAAGGAAGGTCTGGCGCTGCTCAACGGCACGCAGTTTTCGACGGCCTATGCGCTGGCCGCCCTGTTCGAGGCCGAAGTGCTCTACCAGTCGGCGCTAGTCGCCGGCGCACTCTCGACCGACGCGGCAAAGGGTTCCGATGCCCCCTTCGACCCGCGCATCCATATGTTGAGAAAGCATCGCGGCCAGATCGAGACCGCGGATGCGTTGCGCAATCTGATGGCCGGCAGCGCCATCCGCGAGTCGCACCGGCTCGGCGACGAGCGTGTGCAGGATCCCTATTGCCTGCGTTGCCAGCCGCAGGTCATGGGCGCCGCGCTCGATGTCCTGCGCAAAGCCGCCGATACGCTCGAAACCGAGGCCAATGGCGTTACCGACAATCCGCTGGTCTTCGCCGAGGACGACACGGCGCTCTCCGGCGGCAATTTCCACGCCGAGCCGGTCGCCTTCGCCGCCGACATGATCGCACTTGCCGTCTGTGAGATCGGCTCGCTGTCGGAACGCCGCATCGCCATGCTGGTCGATCCCGCGCTGTCAGGCATGCCCGCCTTCCTGACGCCCAAGCCCGGCCTGAACTCCGGCTTCATGATCCCACAGGTGACGGCGGCCGCACTTGTCTCGGAAAACAAGCAGAAAGCCTATCCGGCCAGCGTCGATTCCATCCCGACCTCGGCCAACCAGGAAGACCATGTCTCGATGGCCGCGCATGGCGCGCGCCGGCTGATCGGCATGATCGAGAATGCGACGGCTGTTATCGGCATTGAATTGCTAGCCGCCGCGCAAGGGTGCGATTTCCATGCACCACTCGCCTCGAGTGCGGCGCTTGAAGCCGTGCGCAAGCTGGTTCGCGCCGAGGTGCCGCATCTCGACAATGACCGGCACTTCCACCCCGACATGGAAAAGGCGATCGCCATGGTACGTAGCGGTGCAGTCGCGAAGGCCGCGAGCGCGGTGGCGCTGCCGGGGATTGCGCTATGACACCTTCTTGGCTGACAATAAAACGAGGCACGGCACCGCTTCTGGTGTCGATCCCGCACACCGGTGTCGACCTCGCCGGCCTCGAAAACCGGCTTATCTCGCCATGGCTTGGTCGCCGCGATTGCGACTGGTGGATCGACAATCTCTATGATTTCGCCGGCGGTCTCGGCGCTACGGTCGTGCACACCGCGATCTCGCGCACAGTCATCGACGTCAACCGCGATCCATCCGGCGCCTCGCTCTATCCCGGCCAGGCAACCACCGGCCTATGCCCAACCGAAACCTTCGACGGCGATCCGCTCTATCGCGAGGGCGAAGAGCCGGGACCGTCGGAGATCGACGAGCGCCGCGAGAAATTCTTTGCACCCTATCACGCCGCCTTGCAGGCCGAGATCGACAGGTTGCGGACCTTGCATGGCAAGATTGTCCTCTACGACTGCCATTCGATCCGCTCGGTGCTGCCACGCCTCTTCGAAGGCACGCTGCCGGTGTTCAACCTCGGCACGAACGACGGCAGGAGCGCTGATCCGGCGTTGCAGGCGATGGTCAACCGGATCATGGCAGAAACCGGTGAGACCTTTGTCGTCAACGGACGCTTCAAGGGCGGCTGGATCACGCGCCATTTCGGCCAGCCGCATCAGGGCGTGCATGCGCTGCAGATGGAGCTCTCCAACCGCGGCTACATGCGCGAGCCGGACGGGAAGGGCACACCGGACAATTGGCCCGCGCCCTACGATGCCGCGTTCGCCGCGCCCATCCGCGCCACGCTGACGCAGATTCTCCAAACTGCCATTGACTGGGCCGGGCGCTGACGCGCCGCCTCATCCGAAAGGGACAATGATGACCGACCCCCGTCACAACATCCGCGAAGTGCGCAGCCCCCGCGGCGACAAGCTCAATGCCCGGTATTGGACGACTGAAGCGCCGTTGCGCATGCTGATGAACAATCTTGACCCTGATGTTGCCGAGAACCCCAATGAACTGGTCGTCTATGGCGGCATCGGCCGGGCGGCGCGTACCTGGAACGATTTCGATCAGATCGTTGCGTCGCTGAAGACGCTTGGCGAGGACGAGACGCTGCTGGTGCAGTCCGGCAAGCCGGTCGGCGTGTTCCGCACCCACCCGGACGCGCCGCGCGTGCTCATCGCCAACTCCAATCTGGTGCCACACTGGGCGACCTGGGAGAAATTCAACGAACTCGATAAGAGGGGCCTGATGATGTACGGCCAGATGACGGCCGGCTCCTGGATCTACATCGGCACGCAAGGCATCGTGCAGGGCACCTACGAGACCTTCGTCGAGGCCGGCCGCCAGCATTATGGCGGCAATCTCAAGGGAAAATGGATCCTGACCGGCGGCCTGGGCGGCATGGGCGGCGCGCAGCCATTGGCCGCCGTCATGGCCGGCGCCTGCTGCCTGGCGATCGAATGCAATCCGGACTCGATCGATTTCCGCCTGCGCACCCGCTATGTCGACGAGAAGGCCGAGACGCTCGACGAAGCCATGGAACTGATCGAACGCTGGACGACGGCCGGCGAGGCGAAGTCCGTCGCCCTGCTCGGCAACGCCGCCGAGATCGTGCCCGAGATGTTCAAGCGCGGCATTCGCCCCGATATGGTCACCGACCAGACCTCGGCGCACGACCCCATCAATGGTTATCTGCCGAAGGGCTGGACTATGGCCGAGTGGCGCGAAAAGCGCGTCAGCGACCCCCGGGCGGTCGAGAAGGCGGCGCGCGCCTCCATGCGCGAGCATGTCGAGGCGATGGTCGCGTTCTGGAACGCCGGCGTGCCGACACTCGACTATGGCAACAACATCCGCCAGGTCGCCAAGGACGAAGGGTTTGAAAACGCCTTTGCGTTCCCCGGCTTCGTGCCGGCCTACATCCGTCCGCTCTTCTGCCGCGGCATCGGCCCGTTCCGCTGGGCAGCACTCTCCGGCGATCCAGAGGATATCTACAAGACCGACGCCAAGGTGCGTGAACTCACCCCCGGCAACACCCATCTACACAATTGGCTGGACATGGCCCGCGAGCGGATTTCCTTTCAAGGGTTGCCGGCGCGCATCTGCTGGGTCGGCCTTGGCGATCGCCACCGATTGGGCCTCGCCTTCAACGAAATGGTGGCCAAGGGCGAACTCAAGGCGCCGGTCGTCATCGGTCGCGATCACCTCGATTCGGGTTCGGTCGCTTCGCCAAACCGCGAGACGGAATCGATGAAGGACGGTTCCGACGCAGTGTCCGACTGGCCGCTGCTCAACGCGCTGCTCAACACAGCTTCGGGCGCGACCTGGGTATCGCTGCACCATGGCGGCGGCGTCGGCATGGGCTTCTCCCAGCATGCCGGCATGGTCATCGTTGCCGACGGCACGCCGGACGCGGCAAGGCGGCTGGAGCGCGTTCTATGGAACGATCCGGCGACGGGCGTCATGCGCCATGCCGACGCCGGCTATGACATCGCGATCGAATGCGCCAAGGAGCACCAGCTCAACCTGCCAGGCATTCTCGGATAGCGGCTGACGTGATGCGTGTCCTTCGTGCCACCGATTACCGCGTCATGCCGTGGAAGAACGGCGGCGGTACGACGACCGAGATCGCCGTCTCGCCCGATGGTGCCGGGCTCGACGATTTCGACTGGCGCGTCTCGATGGCCCGGGTCGAACGCAGCGGGCCGTTCTCCAATTTTGCCGGCATCGACCGCACGCTGTCGGTGCTGGAAGGCGAGGGGATCGTGCTTGATGTCGCGGGCCGTCCGCCGGAGCGGGTGACACCGGCTTCCCAGCCATTTTCCTTTCCAGCCGACCAGCCGACGAGTGCCGCGCTGATCGCCGGCCCGATCACCGATCTCAACGTTATGACCCGTCGCGGCCGCATGTTGCATTCGGTCGAGCGTCTGGCGATTTCGACGCCTGCGGAAATCCCGGCCGAGGCCGGTCCCACCCTCATCCTTTGTCACGGAGGCGATGCCATTTTCGCCGGCGCCGCGCCCGTTCGTCTCGGACCGCTCGACACCCTGCTGCTCGGGCCGGACGCCTCTGTCTTGCGGGTTCAGCCCGCGCCGGATGCGACCCTTTTCGTGATCAGGATAATCGCTGCCGCCTGACGCGCTTCGCCCAACGGTTACCGCCTGTTTCCAAACATGATCGCGACGCTGGCGAAATATAGCGTAAGCTGGCACTGGCATCACGAAAAAGCCCGAATCCTCTCCGTCGATCGATCCCGACGGGAGCGAGAGGCGCTCGTCTTTGGATTGGTCGAAAGATGACGCTCCGTCGTGGTGCGGAAAATAAACTTTCGGCTTAGGGTTGATGCAACCGATTGCATTCGAACCGGTTTTAGGGCCATTGCCGTGGCGGTGACGCCGCTGAGTGCCCGTTTACGGAATTTTCAATGAATATTCAGACGAACCTAGCCCAGATCGAGAAGACAAGCGCGAGCTTCCCAGTCATCACGGAAGAGCCGATAAGATCCACATTCCTGCCGGAGGAACGGCTCCGGCTGCTCGGCGAAAGCCTGGCCAAGGGCGATCTGACGGATCTGTTCGGCCTGATACCGTTCGACTTTCAAGCCCGTATCCGTGACAGCGCCAAGAAGATCCTCGAAGTCTACCGGTCTACCAATGCCGCGCAGGCGAGGGGCGAAACCATCACGCCGGCCGCGCAGTGGCTGCTCGACAACAACTATCTGATCGAGGAAACCATTTTCCAGGTCAAACGCGACCTGCCGCGCCGCTTTTACCGGCAATTGCCGACCCTGAAACTGCCCGATGGCGGCACCGTGCCGCGCGCATTGGCGCTGGCCTGGACTTATGTCGCGCATTCCGACAGTTCCGTCTCGGCGACCATGTTCAAGTCTATCGTCCAGGGCTTTCAGTCGGTCGAACCGTTGAAGATTGGTGAACTCTGGGCACTGCCGTCCCTTCTGCGTTTCGTGCTGATCGAGAACCTCCGTCGCCTGGCGGTCAGGGTCAACCGCACCCGCCAGATGCGCCAGATCGCCAATGACGTGGCCGACAAGGTGCTGGCGACCGACGACAATCCGGATCGGCAGACGATCCTAGCCAATTTCAGCGCGCATGCGCAGGACACCACCTTTGCCACTCAGCTTCTCTATCGCTTGCGTGACGGATCGCAGAACGCCGGCAAGGCGCTGGAGTGGCTGGAAGGCGAACTCGAGAAGACCGGCTCGGATGCCGAGGAAATCATCATTTCCGAGCACCAGACGCTGTCCAGCGGCAATGTGACCACCGGCAATATCGTCCGCGGCCTGCGCCTCATCAACGACGTCGACTGGACGGTGTGGTTCGAAGGCGTCAGCCGCATCGATACCGTGCTGCGCGAGCGCACCGATTTTGCCGCGCTCGACTTCTTCTCGCGCGATCAATACCGCACCGCGATCGAGGAACTGGCTCGCCGCTCGAACCTCTCGGAGTACCGTGTCGCCGAAAAAGCCATTGAACTGGCCGGCCACGCCGTCGGTGAAACCGTCCCGGAGAGCGGTGAAGGAGTGGACGCCCAGGTCGCATCCGCTCATACCGATGTCGGTTTTTACGTCGTTGGCCCGCGCCGGCTGGAATTGGAAAAGGCGATCGGTTACCGGCCCACGATCAGCCAGACGGTCAAGCGGACCTTCGCCAAGACCGGCTGGCTGGGCATCGTCCTGCCCGTCTTCGCGCTGACCGTCCTGCTGCTTGTCCTGTCCGGCAACGCCCTTTCCAATCTCGGCCTGTCGGTGCCGTCGATCGTGCTGATGCTGGCTCTGTTTGCCGTGCCGGCCAGCGAAGGCGCGCTCGCTTTCTTCAACACCGTGGTCTCGCTGTTCCTTAAGCCGACACGCCTTATCGGTTACGACTACAGGCACGGTGTGCCGCCCGAGGCGCGCACTCTGGTGGTCGTGCCGTCGCTGATCGGCTCGCGTGACGATGTCGAGGAAAACATCCGCAACATCGAAGTGCATTACCTCGCCAATCTGGCGGACGAGATCCATTTCGCGCTGCTTTCGGATTGGCCCGACAGCAAGATCGAGATCGATGCGGCGGATACCGAGATCCTCGACTTCGCCCGCGCCGAAATCGCCCGTCTCAACGCGCGCTATCCCTCCGACGGCGCGCCGCGCTTCTATATCCTGCACCGCCGCCGGCTCTACAATGCCGGTCAAGGGTGCTGGATGGGCTGGGAACGCAAGCGCGGCAAGCTGCACGAACTCGACCTCTTGCTGCGCGGCGACAGCGATACCACCTTCCTGCCGCTCGAAGTCCCGCTGCCGGAAAAGGTCGTCCATGTGATGACGCTCGACGCCGATACCCGCACCACCCGCGATGCGGTATCGAGCCTGGTCGGCAAGCTTTGCCATCCGCTCAACCGTCCGCATTTCGACGCCACGAGGCGCGTCGTGACCGCCGGTTACACCATCCTGCAGCCGCGCATCACCGCTTCACTCACCAGCGGCGACGAAGCCTCGTTCTTCCAGCGCGTCTTCTCGGCCAATCGCGGCCTTGATCCCTATGTCTTCGCTGTTTCGGACCTCTATCAGGATGTCTTCAGTGACGGATCCTTCACCGGCAAGGGCCTCTATCATGTCGATGCCTTCGAGGCCGCCTTGCAGGGCCGCATCGAGGAAAACACCATCCTCAGCCACGATCTGCTCGAAGGTGCCCTGGCGCGCGCCGCACTGGTCACCGACGTCGAACTGGTCGAGGATTACCCGACCCGCTACTCGGTCGATGCCTCGCGCCACCATCGCTGGGCGCGCGGCGACTGGCAGCTTTTGGGCTACATCTTTAACCCTCGTTCCGGCGTTCCGGCCTTGTCGCGCTGGAAGATGGTCGACAATCTGCGCCGCTCGCTGACGCCGATCTTTTGGGTGATGGCGGCGATCGCCGGCTGGACCTTGCTGCCGTTCACGCAGGCCGCGCAGTGGCAGGCCTTGCTGATCCTCAGCCTGTTCATGGCGCCGACCTTCGACGTGGTCAACGCCATCCTGCCCAAAAGCGGCGACCAGACGCCGCGCGGCCATTTCTCCGCGCTGGCGCGCGACGTCGCCTTCGGCACCGCCATGGTGGCGCTGAAGATCGTGCTGATGGCACATAACGCCTGGATGATGGGCGATGCCATTGTGCGCACGCTCTACCGGCTGTTCGTCAGCCGGCAGAACCTCCTGGAGTGGCGCACCGCCTCGCAGGCGCACAAGGCGGGCGACAATGATGTCGGCTCCTATTACGGCATGATGTATGGCGCCGTGATCATCGGCTTTGTCGGCCTCGCCATTCCGGTGCTGGCCGATTCCACCGGTGCCTTCGTCGCCTTCTTCTTTGCCTTGTTCTGGATCGGTTCGCCGGCGATCGCCAGCTGGATCAGCCGCTCCGCCGAAACCGAGGACCGGCTGCGCATATCGCAAGCCGACATCCACACGCTGCGCACCGTGGCGCGGCGCACCTGGCACTATTTCGAAACCTTCGTCACGGCAGAACATCACAATCTGCCGCCGGATAATTTCCAGGAGAGCCCGGCGCCCGTCGTGGCGCCGCGCACCTCGCCGACCAATATCGGCGTCTACCTGCTCTCGGTCGTTTCGGCGCGCGATTTCGGCTGGATCAGCCTTTCCGATGCCATCACCCGCATCGATGCAACCATGACGACCATCGAGAGCATGCCGCGCAGCCGCGGCCATCTCTTCAACTGGTACGACACCACGACGCTCAAGCCGCTCTATCCGCTCTATATCTCAGCTGTCGACAGCGGCAATCTCGCCGGTCACCTGGTGGCGGTGGCGGCGGCTTGCGCCGAATGGGCGGAAGCGCCTTCCGTCCACCTGCAGGGCGATTTCGAAGGCATTCTCGACACGGTGACCATCCTGAGCGAAAGCCTCGATGAACTGCCCGACGACCGCCGTCAGTTGCGCCCGTTGCGCCAACGGCTTGTCGATCGCCTCGACGGCATGCGGCGCGCCGTCGACACGATCAAGGCCCAGCCGGAAATGGCGTCGATCCGCACCATCAACCTGGCGGTGCTGGCCGGCGAAATCCGCAAGCTCGCCACCGCCATTCACACCGAGGCCGCATCGCCGCAGAGTGACGTCATCGTCGACTGGGCGGCAAGGCTCGAAGCCACCTGCGAGGCGCACGTCCACGACGCCCACAGCGACGAAAACGCTGTCGAGGCCCTGCGTGCCAAGCTGCTCACCTTGCGCGAGCGCACCCGTCGTTTCGCCTTCGAGATGGAATTCGCCTTCCTGATGCGGCCGGAGCGCAAGCTTTTGTCGATCGGCTACCGGGTCGAGGAACATCAGCTCGACGAAAGCTGCTACGATCTCCTGGCTTCCGAGGCGCGGCTGACCAGCCTGTTTGCCATCGCCAAGGGCGATCTGCCAACCGAACACTGGTTCAGGCTCGGCCGCCCCATCGTCGAGATCGGCTTCCAGGGCGCGCTGATGTCGTGGTCCGGCTCGATGTTCGAGTACCTGATGCCGCCGCTGGTGATGAAGGAGCCGCAAGGCTCCATCCTCAACCAGACCAGCAAGCTGATCATCAAGCGCCAGATGCAGTACGGCCGCCAGAAGAACGTGCCGTGGGGCATCTCGGAAGCGGCCTACAACGCCCGCGACCGCGAACTGACCTATCAGTACACCAATTTCGGCGTGCCGGGGCTTGGGCTCAAGCGCGGCCTTGGCCAGAACACGGTAATTGCGCCTTACGCGACTATCATGGCGGCGCAGTTCAACCCGCGCGAAGCGGTGCAGAATCTGGCCCGGCTGCGCGAGATCGGCGCGCTTGGCCGTCATGGCTATTATGATGCGGTCGACTTCACGCCGCAGCGCGTGCCGGAAGGCACCAACCAAGCGGTCGTGCTGAACTACTATGCCCACCATTCGGGCATGTCGATCGCCGCCGTCGCCGACGCCATCTTCGAAGGTCGCCTGCGCGATCGCTTCCACAGCGATCCGGTCATTGAATCGGCCGAACTGCTGCTGCAGGAGAGGGCGCCGCGCGATATTCCGACCGCCACCGTCCGCACCGAGGCCGACGAGCGCTCCAAGGACGAGACCGAAACCGAGAGCCCCGATACCCGCATCGTGCTCGATCCCGTGCGGGCGCTGCGTTCGACCAATGTGATGTCCAACGGCCGCTATTCGGTGATGGTGACCGCGACCGGCTCCGGCTACAGCCGCTGGGGCGATCTTTCCGTCACCCGCTGGCAGCCCGACCCCGTCGAGGACCGGCTTGGCTCCTACATCTTCCTGCGCGACGCTGCCACCGGCGACTGGTGGTCGGCGACATCGGAGCCCAGACGCGCCGCCGAGGAAAAGACGCAAACCTTGTTTTCCGACGACAAGGCGAGCTTTGTCAAAACCGCCGGCACGCTGCGCTCCGAGGTGGAATGCATCGTTGTTTCCGAGGGCAATGGCGAGGGCCGCCGGATCACGCTCTACAATGAGAGCACGTCAGACCGTCACATCGAAGTGACGTCCTTTGCCGAGCTGGTGCTGGGCTCGGAGGCTTCCGACAACGCGCATCCGGCTTTCTCGAAGATGTTCGTGGAAACCGAGATCGCCGCCAACAATGGCGCGATCTTCGCCACGCGCCGCAAGCGCGAAACCAGCGAGCCCGATGTCACCCTGGTGCATTTCGTCACCGATCCGTCGGGACCGGCGCGTGATGCCGAGGCCGAGACCGACAGGCGCGCCTTCATCGGCCGTGGCCGCACCATCGTCGATGCCGCCGCTTTCGATCCAGGCGCCAGGCTGGGTGGCCATTCCGGCTTCACGCTCGATCCCATCGCCTCGCTGCGCCGTCAGGTGCGCGTGCCCGCCAACAAGAAGGTATCGCTGACCTTCTGGACAGTCGTCGGGGCCAACCGCGCCGAGCTGGATGAGGCCATAAGCCGGCTCGACCATCAGGAGAGCTTTGCTCGCCAGGCCATGCTTGCCTGGACGCGCAGCCAGGTGCAGACCCGCCATATGGGCCTCAGCCTGACCGATGCGGCCAATGTGCAGAAACTGGCGCGCTATCTGATCTATCCCGACCCGTTCCTGCGGCTGCCGGCCGAGTCCGTTGCTTCCGGATTGGGCAAGCAGTCGAGCCTGTGGCCGACAAGCATTTCGGGCGATTACCCGATCTTCCTGGTCAGGATCGGCGACGTTGCCGATCTGGAGATCGTTGCCCAGGCGTTGCGCTTCCAGGAGTATATGCGCACCCGCGGCATGATGATCGACTTCGTCGTCGTCAACGAGCAGGCTTCCTCCTATGTCCAGGATCTGCAGCGCGCGGTCGAAACGCTTTGCGAAAACAGCCGCTTGCGCGGCAAGGAACTCGGACCCCGCCAGCACATTTTCGCGGTGCGCCGCGACCTGATGGAGGAAACCACCTATAAGACGCTGCTCGCCGTCGCCCGGGTTGTGCTGCATACGCGCAACGGCACCATCTTCGACCAGATCGAACGGGCCGAAGCGGCCGCACTGCAGGCACGCGATGGCCAGCAGCCGGCAGGATTGCCAGGCCCGCGCGAAATTCCCCCGCCCGCACCGCAGATGCATGCATTTGCCTCGCAGGCGGGGGCCGATGTCAGCGCCGATGGCTCCGGCCTCAGCCAGTGGAACGGTTTTGGCGGCTTCGACGGCGACGGGCGGCACTATGTGGTGCGCCTGACTGGCGGGCGCACCACGCCGCAACCCTGGATCAACGTCGTCTCCAACGCCTCGTTCGGCTTCCACACCTCGGCCGAAGGTGCTGCCTTCACCTGGAGCCGCAACAGTCGCGATTACCAGTTGACGCCATGGTCGAACGACCCGGTGTCCAACCGGCCGGGCGAGGGCATCTATATTTACGACCAGACCAGCGGCAAGGCGTTCTCGCCGATCGCCGCGGTGGTGCGCGATCCCTCGATGACCTATGAAGCGTGGCATGGCCAGGGCTTCTCGACCTTCCGCTCGAAGCGCGGATCGTTGTCGATGGACCTGACCCATGTCGTCGATCCCATCGATCCGGTGAAGATCACGCGGCTGCGCATCCAGAATTCCGGCCCGGTACCGGCCCGGCTGCGCGTTTACGCCTATGCCGAATGGGTGCTTGGCGGGCATCGGTCGCGCACCGCGGCAACTATAGTGCCGTCCCGCGACGGTGCCACCGGCGCGCTGCTGGCGCAAAATCCCTACGGGCTCGATTTCAGCGAGCGGGTGGCCTTCCTCGCCGCCGACACCGGCGTCCACTCGGTGACATCAGACCGGGCCGAGTTCCTCGGCCGGCACGGGTCCAGCGAGTTGCCGCAGGCGGTGCTGAGCGGCGCGGCCCTGTCAGGCCGCGTCGAGGCCGGAGATGATCCTTGCGCGGCGATCGCCCGCGACATCGAGATTCAGGCTGGCGGCGACGTCACGCTCATCTGGCTGCTTGGCGATGCCGAGTCTTCGGCGCAGGCGAGCGCGCTGGTGCAGAAGCACCGGGGCAAGGATTTCGACCAGCGCCTGGCCGACAATGAGCGCGAATGGCGCGCCTTCCTCGACACCATCCAGGTCGAGACGCCCGACAAGGCGCTCGATGCCATGGTCAATCACTGGCTGCCTTATCAGAGCCTTGCCTGCCGCATCCGCGCCCGCTCGGCTTTCTATCAGGCAAGCGGCGCCTTCGGCTTCCGCGACCAGTTGCAGGACACACTCGCCTTGCTGGCGCATGATCCCACGCTGGCGCGCGACCAGATCCTCAATGCCGCGCGGCGGCAGTTCCCGGAAGGCGACGTGCAGCATTGGTGGTTGCCGCGCACCGGCGCCGGCGTGCGTACCCTGATCTCCGACGACGTGGTGTGGCTCGCCCACGCCACGGCCCGCTATCTCTTGGTGACCGGCGACGGCACTATCCTGAAGGAGCAACTGCCTTTCCTCGACGGACAGGTGCTGGGCGAAGGCGAGCACGACGCCTTTTTCACCCCGGAAATCTCGAAGAAGACGGTGTCCCTGTACGACCACTGCGCGCGTGCGCTCGACCTCGCCATCAAGCGCAGCAGTCCAGCCGGCCTGCCGTTGATTCTCGGCGGCGACTGGAACGACGGCATGAACCGTGTCGGCGAGCACGGCAAGGGCGAGAGCGTGTGGCTGGGCTGGTTCCTGCTGAAGACGCTGGGCGACTTCGCCGCGGTCGCCAGGACCGAGGGCGACACCAAGCGCGCACAGGCCTGGACAAAACATGCCGACGCGCTGAAGCGAGCGCTCGAAAGCACGGCATGGGATGGCGAATGGTACCGGCGCGGCAGTTTCGATGACGGCACGCCTTTGGGGTCGCGTACATCGCAAGAGTGCAAGATCGACTCCATCGCCCAGTCCTGGAGCGTGCTTTCGGGCGAGGGCGACCCGGCGCGGTCGACCACCGCGATGCAGCAGGCGACGAAGCTGCTCGTCGACGATCATCTCAAGATCGTCAAACTGTTCACTCCACCCTTCTCGAAGACGCAGAAGGATCCCGGCTACATCAAGAGCTATCCGCCTGGCGTGCGCGAGAATGGCGGCCAATACACCCATGCCGCCACCTGGTTCGTCATTGCGCTCGCCGAGATGGGGCAGACCGATGAAGCCTATCGCTGCTTCTCGATGCTGAACCCGGTCAACCACGCGTTCGACGAGGCGTCGACCGAGCACTACCGCGTCGAACCCTATGTAGTGGCGGCCGATATCTATGCCGGGGACGACAAGGGTGGGCGCGGCGGCTGGACTTGGTACACCGGCTCGGCGGGCTGGCTCTACCGGGCGGCGGTCGAAGGCATCCTGGGCATCGAACGGCGCGGCAAGCAGATCACATTCCGGCCGAAGCTGCCCAGCCACTGGGATGGCTACCAGGCTTCGCTTAAGATGCTGGGCGCCGACATCAAGGTCCAGGTCGTTCGCGACAAAAAGGCCAAGACGATCTCGCTCGAAGTCAACGGATCGAAGACAAAAGCGGCGTCCTTTGAACCCAAGGCCGGCGGCCAGACCGAGGTCGTGGTCAAGATACCAGCGTAAAATCAGCAGTTTATGTCAGAAGCGCGCGCGTCCTCCGGACGCGCGCCGCCGCGCCCTGTTTACTTGCGCGCGATCTGTGGGGCGTCCGCCAAAGACGCGCGAAACCGACCGTGCAAGCTCGCGTTGATTAAAAATGTGGCAGTGCTCCGCTGCTGCCACGATTTTGCCGCAAGGCTGACATTTCACCTTTTATCTCAAACCGTTAGGTGATCACGTCAGATTTCGTATCGTCGTCATCTTTTGTTCGCTAAACGGGAACGGAAGCGATAGACGGGCATTGTTTTGCGACGCATCAACCGTTAGGTGTTACGAAATGGTGCAGTGCACAATATTGGTGTTGGGCACAATAGAAAGTTGGCGGAGTAGCTAAAGTGTCACTTCTGCAGATCTATTGGAGAGCGCTGGGATATCTGGCTGCCGACAAGAAGCGCGTCGCGCTGATCTGTGCGGCCAACGTCGCGCTTGCAGCCATCGCGATCCTTGAGCCGATCCTTTTAGGCCGGGTGATCGGCGCTATTTCCGAAAAAGGTCCGGTGTTTTCGACGCTTGCGGTTTGGGCAGCTCTCGGTCTCTTCAATGTCATGGCCTTCGTGCTGGTGGCGCGTGGCGCCGATCGTTTCGCCCATGCCCGTCGTTCGGAAGTGTTGTGCCAGTCCTTCGAGCGCGTAATCACCATGCCGCTCGCCTGGCATCACCAGCGCGGCACCTCCAATTCGCTGCACACGCTGCTGCGCGCCGTTGAAACCCTTTTCAGCTTGTGGCTCGAATTCATGCGCGTGCATCTTTCGACGGCCATCGCGCTGGTGCTGCTGGTGCCGACCGCGCTTGCGATGGACGTCCGCATGTCCATTGTGCTGCTTGGCCTTGGCGTCCTTTACGTGGGCATCGGCCGTATCGTCATGCGCCGCACCAAGGCAGGGCAGACCGCCGTCGAGCGTCACTATCATACCGTGTTTGCCCATGTGACCGATAGCGTCAGCAATGTCGCCGTGCTGCAGAGCTACAACCGCATCGGCCATGAGACCGCGGCGTTGAAGCGTTACGTCAAGGGCCTGCTCGACGCACAGAATCCTGTGCTCGACTGGTGGGCGATTGCCAATGCGCTGAACCGCCTGTCCTCGACCATTTCGATGATGATCGTGCTGTCGATCGGCGCTTATCTCGTCACCCGTGGCCAGCTCCGCGTCGGCGACGTCGTGGCCTTCACCGGCTTTGCCGGAATGCTGATCGCCCGTCTCGACCAGATGTCGGCCTTCACCACTCAGATTTCGGAAGCCCGCGCCAAGCTTGAGGATTTCTATAAGCTCGAGGACTCGGCCGCCGATACCGCCGAGCCGGATGGCCTGCGCGACCTTGCCAACGTCACCGGCCATGTCCGTTTCGAGGATGTCAGCTTCGAGTTCGCCAATTCGGGCCAGGGCGTCAGCGATGTGTCCTTCGAGGTCCAGGCAGGCCAGACCGTCGCCATTGTCGGGCCGACAGGTGCGGGAAAGACCACGCTCATCAACTTGCTGCAGCGCGTCTTCTCGCCGTCCAGTGGCCGTATCCTGATCGACGGCATCGATACCCGCACGGTGACCCGCAAGTCGCTGCGCCATTCGATCGCCACCGTGTTCCAGGATGCCGGGCTTCTCAACCGCTCGATCGAGGACAATATCCGGGTCGGCCGTGCCGACGCGACCAACGAAGAAATCCATGCCGCCGCCTCCGCGGCCGCGGCGCAGGATTTCATCCTGGCCAAGAGCAACGGCTACGACACGGTGGTCGGCGAACGTGGCGGCCAGTTGTCTGGCGGCGAGCGCCAGCGGATCGCTATTGCCCGTGCCGTGCTGAAGGATGCTCCGATCCTGGTGCTCGACGAGGCGACCAGCGCACTCGACGTCGAGACCGAGGATCGCGTCAAGGAAGCGATCGACGAATTGCGCCGCGACCGCACCACCTTCATCATCGCCCACCGCCTGACCACCGTCCGCGACGCCGATCTGGTCGTGTTCATGGACAAGGGCAAGGTGGTGGAGATGGGTGGCTTCGCCGAACTGTCGCTGCGCAACGGCCGCTTCGCCAGCCTGCTGCGCGCCGGCGGCCTGCTCAATGACGAGGAAGTCCGCCGCCTTAGCCGCTCCGTACAGGGTGAGGCCGCTTGAGCCGGTTCTTCCTTCCCCCACAAGAGGGAAGGAAGACGCTTCTACGCCTGCGACACCACCGCTCGATTGCCCCAAACGCATCGGCGGTCTATGTAAAGTCGCATGAGTGACACCACCTCACGCCTGAGCGGCTGGGCCGATCTTGCCAATCCGACGCGGTTCGTCGGGATGGCCGACAAGCTTGTACCGTGGTTGGCGGCGCTCGCCGCGCTCGTCCTCGCCGTCGGCCTCTATATGAGCTTCACCGCGCCCGAGGATTTCCAGCAAGGCATCACCGTTCGCATCATGTACATCCATGTGCCTTTCGCCTGGCTCGCCATGATGTGCTACACGCTGATGGCGCTGTCTGCCCTCGGCACGCTGGTCTGGCGGCATCCGCTAGCCGACGTCGCGCTCAAATCAGCGGCCCCCATCGGTGCGGTCTTCACCGCGCTGGCGCTGATCACGGGTTCGATCTGGGGCAAGCCGATGTGGGGCACCTGGTGGGTCTGGGACGCAAGGCTGACCTCGGTGTTCGTGCTGTTCCTGATGTATCTCGGCATCATCGCGCTGACCCGTGCGCTGGATGATGCCAGCCGCGCCGCCTGGGCCGCCGCCATCATCACGCTGGTCGGCTTCACCAACATCCCGATCATCAAATTCTCGGTCGACTGGTGGAACACGCTGCACCAGCCGGCTTCCGTGTTCAGGCTCGGCGGCCCGACCATCGATCCCAGCCTGCTCTGGCCGCTGCTGGTGATGGCCGTCGGCTTCACCGCGCTCTTCTTCACGCTCCATCTGATGGCCATGCGCACCGAAATCCGGCGCCGCCGCGTCATTGCCATGCGGCGGGTGGCGGCGCGGCAGGCGGAGCGTCCGGCCTAGAAATTCACCCCATAAGTCCGCGTGCCGCCACCGGCAGCGTTCCCAGCACCTTCTCACCGTCGATCAGATTGACCTCGTTGAACAGGTTGGTGACGACGCAGCAATGGTCCGGCACCACACGCACGCGTTCGCCAATGCGCAGCTTGCCATCGCCCGACAGCGTGACCGTACCGTGCTCCTCGCTCAGGCCCGTCACCAGCGCTCCCGGCACGCCCATCAACTCTCCGAAATCCTTTAGCCCCAGCGTGTCGCTGGACAAGGCCTTGCTGCCGGCATCGAGAATGGCGCGTGACGCTGTCGGATGGCTGACCACGGTTGCCAGCACCGTCAGCGCGCAATCGTCTAGGCCGCCGACGCCTTTGGCGACCTGGTAACGGTCGAGATAGATATAGGTGCCGGGCCGGTATTCGGTAACGACGGAGGCATCGGCGGAACGCCACATGTCAGGCGTGCCGCCGCTGGAGATGCGCTCGCAAGCGAGACCCGAGGCGGCCAGCGCCTGTTTGGCGTCGGCAAGCCAGGCTTCGGCCTCCACGGCCCGGCCGGCGGCCGGATAGGTCATCAGTCCGCCGAAGGCAAGGCCGCCGGCCTTGTCCATCAACCTCGCCAGCGCAACCGCTTCATTGGCAGTCTGCACGCCGCAGCGTCCCATGCCGGTGTCGCATTCGACCAATACCGATAGCGGGTGCCCGGCATCGATGAAGGTGGCGGCGAGCCCTTCCAGCGTCTGCGCGCTGTCGGCCGTCACCGACAGCTTCACGCGACCATGCAGCGCCTTCAGCCGTTCGAGCTTGGCGCGCCCAAGGATGTTGTAGGGGAGAAAGATATCCGTCAGCCCGGCATCGGCCATCACCTCGGCCTCGCCGATCTTCTGGCAAGTAATGCCTACGGCGCCAGCCGCCACCTGTTTCTTCGCCCAATAAGGCAGCTTGTGCGTCTTGATGTGCGGCCTGAGCTTCAGTCCGTTCTTGTCGGCATGGGCTTGCGCTCTGGCGATGTTGGCTTCGGCGCGTGCGGCGTCGATGAGGATCGACGGCGTATCGAGGTCATGGATGGTCGGCATCGGCTATCTCTGTGAAAATTCGCAGGGTTTATGGGCCTGAAAGCAAGCGATGTCACGCCGCAGGCGAACCCGATCGGTGGGCCATGGTCGGGAACGCGCAAGGCTCGAATAAGCAGAATGGATCGACACCGCACCGGCGTTCGGCTATGCGATCTATCGGAAAAACCGAGACCAGGGGTCATGATCATGAAACGCTCCGCAATCAACGATATCATCCGCGAAGCCGACGCTTTCATCCGCTCGTTCGGCTACATCATGCCGCCCTTCGCCTATTGGTCGCCGGAAGAGATGAAGGCGCGTCAGGTCGATTCCTCGGCTATCTTCACCTCACGGCTCGGCTGGGACATCACCGACTACGGCCAGGGCAAGTTCGACGATCTCGGCCTGTTCCTGTTCACCGTTCGCAACGGTCGCTACGAGGACATGAAGAAGGGCATGGGCATGCTCTATGCCGAGAAGATCATGATCTCGCGCAAGGAGCAGATGTCGCCGATGCACCGCCACAACATCAAGGCCGAGGACATCATCAACCGCGGCGGCGGCAAGCTGGTGCTTGAACTGTTCATGCATGACCGCGATGGCGGTATCGACCCCAAGGCCGAGGTGTCGGTGCCGGTCGACGGAACCATCCACAGGTTGCCGGCGGGCGGGCTGTTGAAGCTCGATCCGGGCCAGAGCGTCACGCTTTTGCCCGGCGTCTGGCACGCCTTCTGGGCCGAAGGCAAGGATGTCCTGATCGGCGAGGTATCGACCGTCAATGACGATCGCACCGACAATGTCTTCCGCGAGCCGATCGGCCGTTTCGCCGATATCGAGGAAGACACGCAGCCACTGCACTTGCTGGTGGCCGACTATGACAAATGGCTGGGCTGAATGCATCCGCCCTTAGCGCCAATTCGCCCCCAGATTTGCGGGCCGGTAACCAAGTCCGAGGAGTAAGTCTTGAAATCAGTTCTAGTTGCCGTTGCCGCCTTGGCGGCCCTCAGCTTGCCGGCCCATGCGGCCGGCTTTGATAACATTGTCCTTTCCGCGACGAAGGACGGGGGAACGCCTCAGAGCAGCTTCCCTGTCGACACACCGGTGATTTATGTGTCGGCCGATTTGGTGGATATCGCGCCCACATCGAAAATCACATTCTCCTGGGTCTCGGTCGATTCCCACGGCGCCGCACCGGAAAACTATACTATCGACAAGGTCGACCTCGACGTCGGAGCGAACAACGAGGCTGATTCACAACTCACCAAACCTACGGCGGGATGGCCGGAGGGCACCTATCGTGTTGATTTGGCCATTGATGGAACGGTTGCGGAATCGGTGCCCTTCAGCATTCCATGATCGGAAATTAACCGCCTGGGAAGGTCGGCCAGCGCCCTGTTAGTCGCTTTCGGGTGGCGCTTCTTTTTGCCAGCCGGCTAGCTCCGGCAGGTCGTCAAGCCAACTTTTCTCGGTCATCAAGGCATCGCTGGTCTGCGGTGCCGCCTCCGTGGCGTTTTGAATCAGCCAGTCCACCCACTTCCGATAGGCAACCGGGTCAAGTTGGGGCGGCAGCACCTTGGCCTTGAGCAGCATCCTCTTGCGGAAACTGGTTTGCCTGCGCAGTTTGGTGGTCGTGAATTTGATTGCCTTGCCTTGGTATTCAACTATCCACCGGACGCTCCCATGGCTGACAAGCCTGTCGACGGTGAATCCGGCATCGACCGGTCTATCGCGCCAAGGAAGCTCGATAGCGTTCTTCCTCAGATCGATAGCCCATCGCCTGTAATTGGCCCCGGTGCGCTGAGACGGCAGCACGCCGGCCTGTTCGAGCATCTTCCTTCGGAACGTAGGCTGCTTCTTGAGCTGGCCGGTCGTCAGTTCGATTCGATGTCCACGAAATTCGACCTGCCATCGGACCCTCCCGTTGCCGACATACTTCACCAACCTGTCGATGAAGAACTCGCCATCGGCCAGCATCACGCAGCCTTGGCTGATGCTTTCGCGGATGAACTCCGTGTCAGTGACCATCAGGCGGCCTTATACGGGAATGGCAGCCCACATGCGATCGGTGAAGGGCAAGATCGCCGCGCTTCTGGCCTTTAGGTCCGGTTGGCGTGGGCGCGTTGCTCCTGTGCCTTCTTACAGATGTCATCCAATTTTTCGCGGACCCGGTCGTTATCAAACAGCAGCTTGGCGCGTGAGAATCCTCTGCTACGAAGCTCCCATTCAATGGCAAGCCATCCTTCATAGTCGCCAGACGCCGCAAGCTTCCCGGCTTCGCGCCACATATGCGCGTCACGCTCTCGGGACACACCTTTCTCCCGTGCTAATGCGCCAAGCATATAGGCATATAGGACGTCGGGCCCCGCTGAAATCGCTGCGCGACAGCTTTTTTTGCGAGGGACGTCCATTATTTTTACATTTTGTGATTTGCACGATATGGTTAACAGGGCTCTGGTAGGTGTAGGCCTTTCTGGCTTCAGGCGTTTGGGCAGAAAAAAGGGCGGGGGTGTGAAAGGTGGCCAAACATGGCCAATACGAACACCATTGTCTTGAGCGGCGACTATGGCTACCGCCAATATAAGGCATCAAACCTGCCCGCCGACACCACAATCGATGCCACCAACGCCTCGTGGATCGTTGCCAATCAGGGAAGCCCCACCAACCTCTATCCCTTCGCGGTCGTCAACCCCGGCGACAACCTCACGGCTTTCGGCGGCACGATCAACGGCACGGTCTCCCAAACCGGCGACTGGGAGAACATCTACGTCAACTCCGCCGCAGTCCGTGTGAATTCAGCCCACAGCTTTGTCATCGACGACTTTACGATCACCCAGCCCTGGGATGGCATCCGTGTCGGCGGCACTGGCACCTTTCTTATCGAGGATAGCTATGTCGGCAACTCACGAGACGACGCGGTCGAGGACGACGACGTCATCGGCGGCACCATCCGAGATTCCTTGTTCGACCACGTGTTTTCCGGAGTGAGCCTTGGCGACGGTGAGGTGAATGGGTCTGGCAACTCGGTCACCATGGATGGCATGCTTCTGGGCATGGGAGAGTATCTTCGCAAGGGCGTGATGACCCACGGTTCGCCATTCAAACTCGACAAGGGCACAGGCGCCAACGACATCGTACCCAGCTTGCACTTTGTCGACTGCGTTGTGGCGATCACCGACGTTCACCACAACGGCTTGGAGCGGGTGCAGCGGGCCTGGGACAAGACGGTCGAGTCGCACGGCAATTACTATCTCAACCTCTCCGACACGCCGCTGCCGGCGAATTATCCAATGCCCCCCGCTGGCTGGACGGTCCTTCAAGGCCAGGCGGCCCGCGATTACTGGGACCACGCCAAGGCGGCCTGGCATGCAGCCCATGACGGGACCGACCCGACACCGCCACCTCCGACGGACCCGACCCACGGAACGACCGGCAACGATACATTTGTCGGCACCGGCGGGGCCAATACCTTTGATGCCCAGGCTGGCAACGATACTCTGCGGGGCCTCGGTGGCAACGACGTGCTGACTGGTGGCAAGGGCGAGGACACCTTCGTGTTTGACACGGCCTATGGCCCCGGCAATGTCGACACAATCACCGACTTCGACGCAGAACATGACGCGCTTTATCTCGACAGTGCTGTCTTCACCAAGCTCGGCCCCGGTTCCTTGTCCAGCCCGACACAGGTGAACTCGTCGTATTTCGAGTTGCAAGAACACGCCGCCCACAGCAACGATTACCTGCTCTACGACCGGACCACCGGCGTTCTGTCCTATGATCCCGACGGCTCGAAATCGGCCCCGCAGGTGGAAATCGCCCATCTGGAGCCCGGGGCGGCCCTGACCTATCACGACGTGTTCGTCGTTTGATCACTTCTGCGATCGCACCGATAGTGGTGTCGCCGCCATCGGCCCGAACTGGTGATGGCACCGCTGATTGCAAGGGCCGGCGCATGTGCGTCTGTCACGATCAATGTGGCCGACGTTTATGGGCAACGTGAAGAATCATCCATGGACGACGGCGTTTGGCTCCTGGACTGGGTCGCGAAGCCAGCCGACTGTTCGTCCGGCAGCTTCCTAACGAGAAGCTCCTACATCTGGTGCTGCGAATGGAACCGAGGCGAAGTCTGTGCCGCCTTCAGGCAACCGTTCGATTGACCTGCGGAAACGGCGGCCGCATCAGCATAGCAAAATTAGTCAACTAGCATGTAACTCTTAGCGTTTTCTAACGCGCCTTAACTGCTTGATTTTGTTGTTAAAAAGAGAAGTGGCTGGGGAACCTGGATTCGAACCAGGACTAACGGAGTCAGAGTCCGTGGTTTGTGGCGCATCGTGTCGAGAATTTATCGTTTAAAATCAGCGATTACCGGTAGGGTAGGGGGCTTTCATGTCGCGCTGCCCTACTAACCGTTTCCGTTGATTCCCAAGGATTACAAAAGTCTATCGGCAACTCCACGCGACATGCTCGCGACACGAAAAAGCCCGCCACCGTGAGGCAGCGGGCCGAATCGATAAACCAGTTTCCGGTTAATGGTGGTCGGGCTGTTCGCGGTCGACGCAAACCTCCCTTTCATGATCGCCCCGGGCTCCAGCCGCCCAATGCTCTTGATTGTGGTGACGGTTCGGCGCGCCTAGGGTGGGCTCCAGCGTGCCGTCGTCCTCGTCGTCGCTGTTGTCCTGCTCCCGATCATCGTAGGGGCTTCCCCTCCCGTCATGGAAGGAAAACACAGTCTGCGGGCCGCGCTCGCACCATGCAAGCCAGGGTTCGGCGTCGGCGCCGTCCTCAAGGTCGCAGTCCGCTTCCATGCAGTCCAACGCCGTGATGAGGCTCATCGCGCGGTCTAGGAGGTCGTTCACTTGCTTTTCGATCGCCTGCCGCCATGTACGGGGATCTGTGCCGAGTGGCATCCCGTAGGGCTTCAGAAGCCTGACGGGCGCGTTCATTGCACCTCCTCCCACTTCTGGCTGCTGGCGATGTAGGCTTTGATGACGGACTTATCCTCGCCGCGCGCGATCATTCCTTCGATGATCTTGAGAACCTGGTAGATCTGCCACCAAAGGCGTTCCCGCTCGACGGGCGGCAATTCGTCCAGCATCTCTTCAATGCTGATTCTATGTTGGGTCATTGGGTTTTCTCACTGGTCCCTTGGGCTATCACGGCCCGCATGGCGAACGGCGCCAAAGCCGGGGGGTGATAACCTGCCAGTGAGACAGGCCGGCAGCTTTTACGGTTTCCCGCTGGACATGACTACCGCCCCCGGCCTATAGAAAGGCCGTTCGCGGTAGCCGCCAAGCTGCGCGTCATCCCCAAAAAGGGGACAAACGACTTTAGATCGCGCCAACGATTTTAGGTCGTCACTGGTCCGGGTTATCACGCCCACGGACATGCTGCTCTCATTCGGTTAATAATTCAAGCATCCCCTTGCGGGGCAATCGCTTTGCGACGCATGTATTTCCTTGCAATGGGGGTACAGCGATGATGGCAATTTTCAATATAGCGGGTTCGGTTTGTTCGCTTGCCGGGGTGATCGTGCTTTTCCGCTACGGCATGCCGTACAAAGTCCGGACAGGAGGCACAACCAACATCATCATCGAACAAATCGATGAAGAGGAGGTGGCGCTTGAGAGGCGATACGACAAATACGGGTTGGGCGGTCTTATACTGATCGTCTTGGGCACTGGACTTCAAATCGCTGCCAACCTCCAATGACAGACAGGCAGAAACGCGCTGTCCCTGTACTGGTTGGAGTCGCACTGTTGGCGGCCACCCTCTCAACACCCGCCTCTGCATCATGCTTTCAAATGAGAAGCGACGTAAACGGCGCGATCAATTATCTGCTCTGCCTCCACAACGAGCATGTGGACCTCATAAACGAACACGCGCAAGCACTGAACGACCAGCAGGCAACGTTAAGGACGCTTTCAAAAGCAGCGCTCCAAGCCGACAGCAATGGCCTGGAGGCAGCAAGGCGCATCGACACTCTAGAGGCAGAGGTCAGAGAGCTGCGCAACGAAGTCGACGCCCTTAAGGCCGGCCGGTGATCTCCGGCGCTAGTTCAGCGCCTCGGCTGTCATAGCGAAGAGATACGTGCCCGCCGCAATGGTTGCTCCCTGATACTCCCTCACGAGGAACACGAGGGAGGTGGCCGTTGACGAGGAGCTATCGTAGATGAACACGGGGTATAGGCCCGAGTTGAAGTACGTCGCCAGTGTCGCAAAGGGTGGCGCTGCCACAAAGACGCCTGCCGGGATCGTGAATGTGACGGTCTGCGTGGCCAGCGACGACCCGAAAACGGCGGTCTTCTGCGCCGTGTACTTGAAGGGGACGGTCTGGTTCGTCGTGGTGCCACTAATGTCCGAGATACGGTTGGTGTACGTCCCATCGTACTTGTTGACACCGATGATGTTCCCACCCGTCCCAGTGTTGAGGAGGACACCCACCGCGCAGTTGTAGAAGATGTTGCCGGCGACGATGGCACCGTTGGTCGTTGTGTTCAGCACAATACCGTTGGTCATCGATTGGAACAGATTACCTTCAACGATCATGCGGTAGCAGTTACCATCGGCCACAATACCGATCGGCAGTGTCGTGTCAGTCGTGCCTAATGAGTTGCCGATGAACTGCGCGTGAGCACACGTCACCATATTGACGAGGTTGGCAGCGAATCCAACAGGCGCACCACCGCCACCGTTCTTGAACAGATCGCAGTTCACCACATGGAGCTTGAAGACGCTGGTGAAATCGAGGGCAATCGTCCGCACGTCCATGTGGCAGTTGACGATGTTAAACACCGAGTTTAGGTGCGCGCTACCCGAGTTGTAGATACCTTTCCAATGTTGGACAAAGGAACAATTCTCGATGAAGAACCCTTCATACCATCCATTCACAAACAGCCCGTAGGACGCCGCTCCCGTTGTGACATGGCTGATATAGTGGTTGATCTGCCCTGCGGTCCCATCACTGTCGTAGAAGAGGGCCTGTCCCATCGTGTAGGGGTTGGCCGAGGTCAGGTTACTGTCGGCGTTGTTCCCCTTGACGACGCAGTTTACGATGCTCGACCCGTTGCAGTTATACAGGTAGACGCCTATTCCCCACGCGCTATCAGTACCTCCATCCGTGTAGACCTGAACGTTGTCCATCGTGAAATAGACCTGGTTGTTGGTTGCAGGAAGCCACTGGCAGTAGATGCCGATGCCACCGTTATTCCCGCCCGCCGCCCGCATGACGCTAAGGTTGGCGAACTGCTGAGACTTAATCAGCGCAAAGCTGTCAGTCCGCTCGTTCGATCCGGTAGCTACAAAGGTGAAACCGTTTATAGCCGGGGTGCCTTGGATGAAGACCGTAGAGCTGGGGCCGTCGCCAAGTATGCGGTTGGCAGCCTGCGGCAGTGTTATGGTCGCAGTGTGCAGATAACGCCCACCCGGAGCGTACAGAGCGCGATGTAGGGCTCCTGCCGCATTGGCAGCGTTCTGGATGGCCGTCGTGTCGTTGGTGCCATAATAATACGATTGCGTGGCGGCGTTCGTGGCCGGGGTGGCGAGGGTGATCTGAGTCGCGCTGACTCGTGTGGCGATGGTTGTGACAAGCGGCGTGCCGCCTGAAACGCCCTTGGACAGGATGATCGTCTTGCCTACGTCCGCAGCGGTGAAGGTGCCGCTGGCGCTGTTGACCGTGGTGGAACCGTTGGTGGTGATGCCGTCGCCGCCGTTGTATATCGCATCGCCCTTGGCCCCGAAGTCTTTGACGCTTACGATATCCTGTCCCTTGCCCAGCCAATCCCGCACCGCGGCCCCGGTGCCCTCTTGCAGAAACCCCGCCCATGTCGGGTCTGTTCCAGCGCCGTTGGTCTGAAGCAGATAGCCTGCGGTTGACGCTGCAAGACGCGTGTTTGTCGTGGCGTTGCGGAAGATCAGGTCGCCGCGAGTCGTAGTCGGGGAGAGCGCATCGAATACGGCTGCCGCTGTCGGCTGGATCAGCGCCTTGCCGAAGGTTAGACTGGTACTGCCAATCGCAATCGGGTTGGCGGTGGTCACCTGCCAGAGGGCTGCGCTTGTCGTTCCGCCGGTAACAAGGACCATGGTCCCGGTCTTCACGTCGCGATTGTTATTGAAATCCTTGGCGCGGGACCACACGCCGGTATCGACCTTCCAGATGCCGTTATCCGAAGCCGTGGTCTGAGCCCGGACCAGCACGCGATCGCCGGTCACACAGGCCACGCCGTCGATGGTCTGCTCACCGGACAGCGTGATGTTCGAGCTGGTGGCGGCCTTGCACGGACCTTTCACCGCCACCGCTGACGACAAGCCGTCGTTTCGGTCGATTTGAATCGAGGTCATAAAGGGCTCCATCTAAGGGACGGGACGTCATCCGACGTTCCATTGCGCGCTTGCCGAAGGCGCGGATCGGCATCAGATCAAGCAGGTTGCCAGGGACTTCAAAGCCTCTCCGTAGGCGTGGGCCTGATCGAATTGGGTGTGTGCTTCCGTCATGGCGGCGACGTCCTCCGGGGTCATCCTGCCTTCCACGGCAAGCTGATGAAGGTCCGCTTCCTCGGGAAACGCTCCGGTGTTCAGATCGACGCGGTATTGGTCGGCAGTGGCTTTAGGATCGTCGGGCTTGCCTATTCTGGCCTGTGCTTCCTTGTGGCCTTCCGGCAGGGAATCCAGCGCCGGCCTGCTCGTGTCGATGGGCCTTGCGGCGGTCTGTAGCTCCCGCTGGTGATAGCTGATCAACTGCGGCAACATCTCGTGATTGTCGAAGCGACCGAAGCCCAGCCCGGTCTTGGGGTCCAGCCAGCGCAGCAGCCGGTTATGCATCCGGTTGCCGATCTCATATCGGCGCGTGAGGCTTGCGATGCTGGCCTCCGAAACCTTGGCCGAAACAGCCGCGGCAAACTCAGGGATGGACGGGTTCAGATTGGGGTCGAGGCCACCAAAGACTGGCGCCTTCGTAACCACAGGAACATCGATCGTTGCTGGGTCGAAAGAAAGCGGCATTGGCCGGGCCTTGGCGTCCCCTGCGATGCCGTCGAAGCCCTTGGCCTGTAGATCGGCGATCATGAGGCTATCGAAGCTGGACGGGCTCGCTGCCTGGTCAAGTTCCGGGTGCGCGACCGCAACTGCCTTGTAGGATGCGGAAACGTCTTCCATGGTCGCCGCCTTGGTGACGGGTGCTGCATCCACGGTCGCGCGGCGGGTTGCTTCGATGCGCTGCACGTCCTGGGCAATGCGCGCAAGCGGTTCGGTTGCGTTCGGCGAGAGATTGACATCCTCGCCCCGGACAACGGCGTCGATGCCCTCATTGAGCGCGATGCGGGATTCCTGGACGTTCTTCAACGTCGACAGGTTTTCCTCTGCCCGGGCTCGTATCTGTGGATCGACGCGCGGCGCGCGGCCTTCAAATACCCCGTGGACGGCTCCGAAGGCGCCACCAATGAGCGCAGCCATCGCCATGGTGGAAACGGTCGACTGCCACGACACATCGTCGCCGAACTTCGCCCGCTCGCCCTGTGTGGCCACGCTGGCGATACCGGTATTCAGCGCAGCGTCAGCGGCACCAGTGATGAGGCGACCCCCGACATAGCCGAAGCGGGCGATCTGCGCTGATTTCACCGCCTCACCTACAATCGGAATGTAGTTGATGGGGTCGAGCGCTTGCCCACCCATATTGCCTATGAACGCTGTGATAGGACGCTTCTGTGTGAAATACTCACGTACTTTTTGCGCGTCATAGGAATCAGCGAGCGCGGCGGCCCGCGTATCGGTCATGCCCTTGTCCCAAGGAATATCGGCCCGATACGACGCGGAAGCTTTGTATTGATCCTCGGTCAGCGGATTGGCAGCCGCGCGGCGAGCCTGATAGCTTTCCGGGCTCTCACCTCGATTGGCCCACTGCGGCGCGCCCGGATCAGTGGTTACCTTCCTGATCAGTGAGCCGAGATAGAAGCTGTCCAGCACGCCCGATTTGGCGCTCTCCTCCAGCGTCGAGAAAAGGCTAAGCGGCTCATTCAAGGCAGAGTGCATCAGAGCGGCCGGGGTGGCGCCCTCGTATTGAGCCGGGAAGCCGGTGAAGGCGTTCGCGCCAGGCTTTACGCGAGACAGACCCAGGGGGATGCTGCCATAAGCAGGGTGGTCTGTAACGTCCCAGGCCGGTTCCGGGCCGTCGAAAGCCGGCACGTTCTGTTGCATCACATTGAGGATCGGATCCATGTCCCCTCCTTTGGGGTAAGGCAGGCGCTAACATATTCAGCGATGATGTCGGCGAGCTGTGTTGCGTCGTAGTCTGCCAACTCAACTTCGTCGCCATGTTCAGTCCTTGGGCGGAACTCCCGTTGAAGCCTGAAGGCCAGCCGCTCGCGCGCCTCTCCTTGTTTTGGGGCGGCATCGATGCTTTCAGTGGGACCGAGCAAATCTTCAGCCATTTTCAGCCGCCCGCCAGTTGCCGGAAAATCTTCACGACAACCGCCGTGTCCTGGTCATCGAGCCAAGCCCACAAGCAGGCGGCGTCGTCCTCGCTTATGGACTGGACAATCCGCAATGCGCGGGTGCGCAGGATCGCCACCTTCTCCGGGGCCTCGCTGCCCCAGGACTGCACGAGGATCTTGCCGGCTGGCCTGTTGGCGAAGATGTCGATCTCCGCTTGGCCGGCGGGCTGCACATAGGGCCTGCCGCTGGCCACCTCGTCCATGATGGCGATCTCGACGCTTTGCGGCACGGAACGGGAAAACTCCTCCATGAACACCCGTTGCGCCCGATTGTTGCCGGTCTCGCGGACAATGGCGCCGACATCCTTCTGGACGTTGGAAAGATGGGCCTTGAAGCCGCCCATGCGCTCCCACTCGTAGACCAGCTTTTGACCGGCTTGCGAGCTGCACAGGGACACACGGGCATCATCCGCAGGCATCGGCGCCGTAGGATTGCCGGCGTCGGGATTGCCCCCCTCCGTCTCGGCCTGGAGAAGCGCTGCATACTCCCGATCCAGACCTTCGGCATAGTACCGGTCGATGTCGGTTCGCATGATCGCCTGGATTACGGCCTTGCGGCTGGCATCGGCAGGGAGAGAGGCAAATCCCCCCTGATCGCCAGCCGCAAGGTCACTTGTCGCGGGGGCCTGCTCAAGCTCCGCGCCAGAGTTCTGGGAAACTGTAAGTTCGTTCGCCATTTACGCGACCCTCGCCGGATAAAGTTGCGCCAGGAGACGTTCGGCAAGGGCGGCGTTCGGCACCGGCTGCGTCATGACATGACCATCCCTGATGCGCACGGTGACGAAGCCGAAGCCGTTCCACTCGATTCTGTAGGTGCCGTCGCTGAACAGCTTGTCATACCGCTCTGGCATGGTCGTGATCCTGGGCTTGCAGAGGACCGCGCCCTTGCCGTCTGCACTGGCGACGATGGCCTCAGCCAGCCAGCTTTCGTCAAAGGCGACGATAAACAGGTGATCGAACTTCTTCAGGCCGTTGCGGCTGCCGGTCTGCAGCTTGCGCCAAACTTCCGGGAGCTTGAGGTCATCGGCCACGAAGTCAGCCGGGACGCGCACCAGATACTCCCGCCATGCGAAGCCGGTTGACTGGAGGGTAACGCCGGCCGGATCGATCTCGGGCGCCTGCCGGTCGGCGGATTTCAGTTCCGCTGCACTCAGGGCTGTCTTGCTCATGGGAGGTTTCCCTTCTCAATGAGGGCAGTGGCGCGGTCTTCGGCCTGCTGCCTGCCGGCGATCTTCTCCAGGCGCTCGCCATCGGCTCGGCAGAGCCACATGATCGGCTTGCCTTCCGGGCCAGGTTCCATGCTCGTGGTGTATTCCAGCGCGGCCTTGCCGTCGCATATCGGTTCAAGCGGGTGTCTCATGCGTCGGTGCCTTTCAGGATTGCCAGGATTTCGGGTTCGGTGATGGTGCGCTCGATCTCAGCCCAAGAGCCGTCGAAGCGGTTCCAGTAGTCGGGGAAGGTGATCTGCCCGAGCTTGCGCCCGAGGCCGGTCAGCGGCTTAAGGACATTGGTCAGGAAGCGTGAGATACGTTGCTCGGTCTCGCCGGCATCGAATAGGCCCGCGCCGCCCCCTGTCTTGTTCAGACTGCGCACAAGGCGGGCGGCATCGGCATTGGCGGCAATCCAGAGCTTTGTCTGCTCTGTGAAGTCCCGAGCGGCCTTCTCTGCCTGTCCTGCGGCCTCCAGGCGCTCTTCGTTCACCTTGGCGAGCTTTGTCCTCAGGGAAGCGATACGGGCCTTCTCTGCGGCTGCTACTGCCTCGCGTACGCGGCGGGCGGCCTCACCCTCTGCGGCGTTGATGGCGTCCAGTTCGGTTTCCAGGGCTGTAAGCTCACGACTGTCGAAGCTCTTGGCATCGAGCATGGCAACACCACGGGCCTGCTGTAGGGCTGCAATCCGTGTCTCTGCGGTGGCGCGGCGCTTGGCGAAGTCCATCAGAGGATGTTCCTGTCGGTTTTCCATGGCCCCTGGACGATGCCGGACATGTCGACGGGCTCGGGCTGGCGTTCCTCGGCAACGGGCTCGGGAGTAGGAGCGACTGTGACTTCCTCAGCCTCAGCGTCCAACACCTCGCTATCGGCGTAATCAGCAAGCCTCAGCTTGACAGCAAGCTCGGCAATGAGCGGGGGCAAAGGCTGCCCTGTGTCCTTGGCAAGGGCCACGGCATAGGCGATGCGTCGGGCGATATCGTACTTGGCTTCCTGCCTGCCAACACACGTGCTGTACATGTCGATGTCGTCCTTGATTCTCCTGACCACGTGGCCGATGCCATGCCGATCCTCGTCCGGCTCTATCGCGGGGCGCTGCTGCTCTTTGAGGCCAAGCACCTCCAGATGGCGGCGAAGCGTGTTGCTGGCCCGCTGGTAGCCGTCCAGGTCTTCAGCGCTGATCTGGCCTGCCGTGGCGAATGTCGCCTCCATGCGCTCCAGTTCAACGCTGAGAGTGGCAGCACGGCGCACCAATGACCGCTGGGCCTGGCTCAGGGTGTCCGTCCCGCCAAGATCGTGCTCATGAGCTTCGATGAGATCCTTGAGGCGACGCACCCAGGTCAACCGACCATCAGCCGCCACGGTGGATTTGCCGTTGCTCACCCGCGTTCTAGTCTGCGGCTTTCGAGGGGCTTTCGTAGCTGTATCTGCGGGCATTAAATCGGCTCCAAATCACTGGCTGTGAATTTATCATCAGCGCAACATGCTCGCAACATGCTATAAAAGATGCTTATAAAACAGATAGTTAGGTTGTGAATAGCGGATAAACAATCCGCTTGTCGGAATAGGTGGAAACCATTGGCAATGCGGCTTTGGAGGCTCAGGAAAAAGTTGGGACGCGTCCTTCTGGAACGCGGGCTTATTTCAGAACTCGAAACAAACCCCATTTCAGCCGGGACAAACGGGACGGCGCCATACATGCTCCTGGTGGAACTGAATGACCCCAGCTTCTGTCAGTGCTTTCCTGGCCCTCTGGAATGCCTTCTTCTTAGCCTCTGGGCTTCTGCCGGTGCTGAGGAGGTAGAACTCTTTCCTCCATTGCTCGGAAAGGACCACATCGCATCCTGGCCAAGCTTCACCGAACTTACGCATTCCGCGTCCTGCTGCTGCATCGTCAAGAGCATCGAGGGCAAGCTGTGTCTTGGGTGATAGGCGCATTCCTTCTTCCTTCCTCAAGAGCCCCGTCTGTGTTCTGCTTCTGCGATCTGCTTTTGGATCTGGTTCTGATCTCTGGTTCTGGTTCTGGTTCTGGTTCTGTATCTGTTTGTATCGATAGGGTTCCGATAGGCTATCCATAGGCTATGACTTCGAATTGGCGATTGAGGGTGTCGACATGAACATCGCCCCGAATTCGGTCTCACCAAACACTTGCTCGACCCGCTCTTGAAGCTCGGCGCTTTCCAGCTTCAGGATACGGTTGTAGGTGCCGGCGGCGTGCTTGCCGTTGGTAGGTGGCGAGGTCTGAAACCATCGACAAACGAAGATCTCATCCGTGTCAGGGTCATGGTCGATCAGGCCGCCAGCTACCAACGCCGAAAGGCAGCCTTGATACTGTTCCATGGTCCAGCCTAGATCGGCCACAGCGTAGGCAGGGGGCACCTTGCAGCACCCCGCGCTGGTTTGATGTGGTCCAGTGCTGAAATAGAACCACAGCAGCCGTTGGTCGTTCGTAAGGGCCAGGAAGCGCCTTGAACGCCACACGTCCGGGCCGACCTTGTGAAACTGGCGAGTGGCCTTCCTCACGTCACCTCCTCGCACCTCAGGCGCTTGTGTTCGCCCTTGTGGTGCAACCGGCAGAGCCAGCGGACTTCCATAGGCTTGCCATAGTCCTCGTGGTGCCCGTCGACCTCGGAGGCGCCGCAAACCTCGCAAGGTTCCTTCTGGATCAGGCCGCGGTTGATTGCCGACCGGAGGGCAGCGTGCGCCCATATGGCAAGGGGGTTGGCCGCCCGCCATTTGTCTTGCGGGGTAGGGCGAGAAGCGCTAGGTGTGTGGCGTGACGTTTTAGCTATCCCGCCGCTGCTGATGATTGAGCCCATCGGCGCGGCGGTCTCGTTTTCAGGGTTTCTCATTTGAGCCCCTTCATGCGAGCAGATTCCCGCATCGCTTCGATCGCCTCATGAGAGGACAAGCCGAAGCGCTTGCGTAGGAACGGGACCAGGGGACGTTCAGCCTTCCACCAATTCGCGGTAAGCCAGACGGCGGCCTCATCGGCCTTGTCGGAAAGCTCGTGATCAACACCAGAATTCGTCATGCCGCGTCCTCCATGAACAGGGCCAGGAGCTTGCCGCGCTCGATCACCCATCGCCCGCCAACCTTTTTGGCAGGCAGCGAGCCGCTTTCGAGCAAATGGAAGGTTTGACGCGGTGTGCGCCGGATCACTCTGGCGATGGCGGCACAGCCCCACACCAGATCGATTGGATTGGAAGCGATATCTTTGATCAAAGACGTTCTCCGTTTTTGTTAGCTCAAAAAAACTCAACGCAACGCTTTTACGTGGGTGTTGACCAGCAGGGACAGACTGATGGCGCCGGGTTCAGATTCGTGCATCGCCATCATCGCGCCGATGCCGGCGTACTGCGCGCTCCCGGCTTGGCGCTTGGGAACATAGAGCGAAACCGGGACGACCTCATCAGCACCGTCAAACGCACTGACAATGAGATAACACTTGGCCGTCCCGGCAATGCTTGCCTCGATGTCCTTCCAATAGACGTTGCCGTCACCCTCGCCATTCAGATGTCCCCGGATGCCATTCGAGATGATCGCAAGCTGACCGATCGACATCTGAAGTCTGGCGAAGGGGACCATGAGGCACGCAATCGCAGCCTCTTGCCGAGAGTATTTGCGATAGGTTCCGGACCCTGAATGAACGTCGTCCGTCTGGATAACGCGAGCCTCGGCCCAGAGCTGGATTGTCCGACGTTTGGCGCCGGTGATCTTGGCCAGATCCGAAAGGGTGTATTCCATGAAGCACCTGCAAAGACGTAAAGCGTCTTTTGTTTACAATTATCGCCGTCGAGTGTCAAGCATCCCCCGAAAATCGCATCCATTGACAAGCGGAGTAATTGCGACATAGTGCAACACGGTACAAACAATTCCGTTAGAGGGCTGGGCAATGTCGGTACGCAAGCGCAAATGGACTACAGCCAAGGGCGTCGAGAAAGAGGCTTGGATTGTTGACTATGTGGACGGGCAGGGCACCCGCCGGCTGAAGACCTTCGAGAAAAAGAAGGATGCCGATGCATGGGAGGCAAAGACAACCGTATCCATAGACGAGGGGACGCACGTCGCCGACCGCGCTACCGTCACTGTGAAGGAAGCCGGCGTCTACTGGCTTAAGGATGGCACGGCAGCGGGCCTTGAGCGCACGACGCTCGACCAGCGCCGCCAACACCTGAACGAGCATATCCTGCCCTACCTGGGCGGCTTGCGCCTCTCGAAACTGAGCATTCCGGTTGTGCGCCAGTTTCAAGACCGGCTCCGAGCCGAACCGCACGGCACCAAGAATCAGCCGTGCAGCGCCGACATGATCAAGCGCGTCACTGTCAGCCTGGGTTCACTGTTGGCGGATGCTCAGGAGCGCGGCCTCGTCGCTCGCAACGTAGTGCACGACATGTCCACACGCCGGAAGCGCAAGACGAACGGCGACCGCAAGGCGAAGCTGAAGGTCGGCATCGACATACCGTCCCCGGCAGAAATCCGCCTCATCCTTGAGAAAACCACGGGCTGGCATCGCCCGCTCATCGTTACCGCCATCTTTACCGGGCTGCGCTCATCCGAATTGCGGGGCCTCCGGTGGACCGATGTGGATCTGAAGGCGGGCGAGCTGCACGTACGGCAGCGCGCCGACAAGTACCACGCGAAGAAATACGTCGATGAAGGGTATAACCCGATCGGCCTGCCAAAATCTGAAGCTGGCGAGGACCGCACCATTCCGCTGGCGCCGATGGTCGTCAACACCCTGCGGGAGTGGAAGCTGAAATGCCCGAAGGGGAAGCTCGACCTAGTGTTCCCGAATGGGGAAGGCAACATCGAGTTTCACGCCAACATCGTGACACGCGGCCTGCACCCGCCACAGATCGCCGCCGGCCTCACGGTTCCCGCGCTGGACAGGAATGGGAAGCCCAAGGTCGACAAGGATGGCAATCCAGTCATGGCCGCGAAATACACCGGCCTGCACGCGCTGCGGCACTTCTATGCAAGCTGGTTGATCAACCCGAAGGAAGCTGGCGGGCAGGGCAAGGACATCAAGACGGTACAGGCGCGCATGGGGCATTCCAGCATCGTCATGACGGCCGACACCTACGGCCACCTGTTCCCAAGCACGAACGATCACGAGGCATTGGCAGCGGCGGAAAAGTCCCTGCTTGGCGCTTGACGCGACACAAACGCGACATGGCGGCTCGGTCGACATGTCTGGACTGGCCTAAGTGATTGAAATTGCTTGGCTGGGGAACCTGGATTCGAACCAGGACTAACGGAGTCAGAGTCCGTGGGTCTACCGTTAACCTATTCCCCAGCAGGCGCGGTCATGGACCGCGCGGGCCGAACGGCTGAGCCGCTTGAGCGCTGCCTTGTAGCCGCCAGCGGAAAATAGTCAAGCCTGCTCTGCGGTTCAATCACAACGTTTCGGCCGCTGGTATCAGGCGCCGAGTTCATATGGCGCGCACAACGCGGGTGCAAAGTCCGATCCGATGCCTCAGCTCTCCTTGCGGCTGAATTGCGAGCGTTCGAAGAACAGCACGATGCCCAGGCCCAGAAACAGCGGGATGATCAGATAAAACAGCCGGAACACCAGCAGCGCCGCCAGCACGCCGACCGGTTCCATGTCGGAAAGCCCGGCCAGAAACACCACCTCGAACACGCCGAGGCCACCCGGCGCATGCGAGATCTGGGCGACCGAGAAGGAGACGAGGAAGACGCCCAGCACGACAAAATAGCCGGGATTGTGCACTCCGGGCAGGGCGAAGAAAATGATCGCCGCGGCGGCGATCAGTTCGATCGGGCCGATCAGCAATTGCCGTGCGACGATCGGCAGCGCCGGATAGTGCAATTGGAAGCTGCCGATCGTCAACGGGCGCAGATGCAGCCAACTACCGAATATATAGGCTGCGATGAGGATCAGCATCGCGATGCCTGCGGCCTCCGACAGGCCGTGATGGGCGATGCCGGTGAATCGGTCGATAATCTGCGGCTCAAACACCAGCACAAGGCCCGAGGCGAGTATCGTCGACAGCACGAAGGTTATCCAGCAGACCGCCACCAGTACGCCGACTTCCTGGCCGGTCAGGCCCCTGGTGCCGTATGCGCGGTAGCGGATGACGGCGCCGGAAAACACCGAGCCGCCTATATTGTGCGACAGCGCATAGGTGGTGAAGGAGCAGAGCGTGACGAACAGCCACGACACTCGTCTCCCGATATGCAGCAGCGCGATGTGATCGTAGCCGGCGAGCGCGGCATAGGCAACGACCGAACTCAAGCCTGCCAGTATCCAGTCGCGAGCCGGAATGGCCGCCAGCCCGTCCCAGACGTCATCCAGCGAGATGCCGCGCAATTCATGCCAGAGCAGCAGCAGCGAGAAGATCACCGCGCCGATGCCGACGACCGGCCAGAAATAGCGTTTCCAGTTCATTGCCCGACTGCCATGCGTTGTGTATCCGCTTCCTTTCTGTCGAGAGGCCAACCGCCCCGCATTCCCCATTCATTTCAGAAATGCCTCATTGAAGCCGGCTATTCAACCGCGAACACTTGTCGCGCCTGATGCCGGCAAGACCTGCCTGCACTGGACAGGGCGCAAAACGCTGACAAGCGGCGAGGGCATCGGCTTCGACGGGCGCGGTCTTCGCTGGCGCCGCGTTATCAATCCAGCCTTGCGGGTACATTACGGCGGTGCAGCGAAAAAGGCGGTTCGCGCCCCGGCCGGCAAAATTCAGCATGCGGCCCTTGGTGATCGGCCACAGCACTGTTAATCTGGCCGCAACTTGAAACATGCCAAAGCGCCTGCTGCGTCCGTCACCGGTTCGCGCGGCGCCGGAAGGAACGACAGTGGAAGACCGCGACACCGGCGCAGGGGCGCCGGAGGTGGGCGCGTCCAGCGCTTCCCCGGGATCGTCAGGCCCGGGCACAGCCGGTTGGCAGCAACGCCGCCCGACGGAGCCTCGCTCCGTGAACGGGCAGGCAGGCGACGCGACCCACAGCCAGAAGGGCAAGCCCAAGAAACGGCGCAAGCGAAGGCGTGGGCGCAAGGTTTTTGCGCGCGACGATGCGCGCCCCGGGGACAATCGATCGCCGGCACAAGGCAAGGCCGCTGTCGCGGCAGTGGAGCTGAAGCCTGTTGCCGCTGCGGCGATCTCGCCCGTCGTTCCAATCCCACGCCCCGAGCAAGGACACCGCAGGCCGCCGGTGCACGAGCTTCCGGTCTTTGCGGCGCTGGACCTCGGCACCAACAATTGTCGGCTGCTGGTCGCCGTCCCCACGCGTCACGGCCAGTTCCGCGTCATCGATGCCTTCTCACGCATCGTCAGGCTGGGCGAGGGGCTCACCGCCAATGGCCGGCTCGGCCAGCCGGCGATGGACCGCGCGGTTGAGGCGCTGAAGGTCTGCGGTGACAAACTGCGCGGCCGCAAGATCAGGAAGGCAAGGCTGATCGCCACCGAAGCCTGCCGCACCGCCGAAAACGGCGTCGAGTTCCTCGATCGTGTCGAACGCGAAGCCGGCCTGAAGCTCGAGATCATCGACCGCCAGACCGAAGCCCGCCTTGCGGTTTCCGGCTGCGGTTCGCTGGTCGAGCGCGACACGCAAGGCGTCGTCCTGTTCGACATCGGCGGCGGCTCCTCCGAGATAGCGCTGATCGATCTCACCGGCCGCCGTTCGCCACGCCTCGCCAACCATATCGTTTCGTGGACATCGCTGCCGGTCGGCGTCGTGTCATTGGCGGAACGCTTTGGCGGCCGCACCGTAACGCGCGAGATCTTCACCGCCATGGTCGACGACGTCGCCGGCAGGCTGGCCGCTTTCGAGGGCCGCGATCGGTTGAGCCATCTCAAGGCCAGCCCGAATTTCCATCTGTTGGGCACTTCGGGGACGGTGACGACGCTGGCCGGCGTCCATCTCGACCTCGAACGCTACGACCGCCGCCGGGTCGACGGCCTGTGGATGGACCGCGACAGCGTCGACCGCATGGTGGAGAGGCTGGTCGGCTGGGATTTCCAGCAGCGCTGCGCCAGCCCCTGCATCGGTGCTGACCGCGCCGATCTCGTGCTCGCCGGCTGTGCTATCCTCGAGGCAATCCGCGCCGTCTGGCCCTCGGAGCGGCTTCGCGTCGCCGACCGGGGCCTGCGCGAGGGCATATTGAGCGAGCTGATGGCCGATGACGGCGTCTGGCGCAACGATGGACGTGCTACGGCATGATCATGCTCAAACAAGAAATCAGGCAATGACCAAGAAACCGGAAAAACCAGGGTCCGCCAGCATTCGCGTGTTGAAAACGCGGATCAAGAAGAAAAGCGGCCTGAAGGAATCGTCGCGCCGCTGGCTGCAGCGCCACATCAACGATCCCTATGTCCAGCGCTCCAAAGCCGACGGCTATCGCTCGCGCGCGGCCTACAAGCTGATCGAGATCGACGACAAGCACAACCTCTTGAAACCCGGCATGAAGGTGATCGACCTCGGTGCCGCCCCCGGCGGCTGGTGTCAGGTCGCGGCCGCGCGCACGAAATCGACGGCCGAGCATCCGCATGTCGTCGGCATCGATTATCTCGAAATGGACGCCGTGCCTGGCGCGCCGGTGCTGCTGCTGGATTTTCTCGATCCGCAGGCTCCGCAAAAGCTCTCCGAAACGCTGGGCGGGGATCCGGATGTCGTGCTGTCCGACATGGCCGCACCAACCACCGGCCACAAGCGGACCGACCATATCCGCACCATGCATCTGTGCGAGGTGGCGGCCGATTTCGCGCTGTCGGTCTTGAAGCCCGGCGGCCATTTCCTGGCCAAGACTTTTCAGGGTGGCGCCGAGAACGAGCTGCTCTCCATGCTCAAGAAGAATTTCCGCTCCGTCCACCACGTCAAGCCACCGGCATCGCGCGATGAGTCGGTGGAGCTTTATCTGTTGGCCAAGGACTTCAAGGGGCGAGAGCCGAGCAGGGAGTAACGCTCTCCCTTCTCCTCTTGCACAAGGAGGCCTTTGCACGGGAGCCGATATTTGGCGCACGTGATGCATGGGCGTTTTTTGAAAGGCGATCGGGCCGCCTTGGCGGGGTATTTTGCCCGGTTTCTTGGGGCCTCGGGCCACCCTTGCGGCGGATTTTGGGCAGACTCCGCCTCATGCCGGCTGGCTCCGCCGGTAGAGCACG